>NZ_BMAQ01000009.1 GCF_015472005.1 Insulibacter thermoxylanivorax
GATGACTCCGCTCGACTTGCATGTATTAGGCACGCCGCCAGCGTTCGTCCTGAGCCAGGATCAAACTCTCCGTAAAAGGCCCTCAGGATGAGGTCGTTCGACGTTGTCGCATGGACGCGACCGCTTGCAGTCGAACTTCCGCTGATCCCAGAGGGATATTACAGAGCTTTTGAACTAAGCTCGAAAGTTCATTCATTGACGTGTAAGATGCACTAACCGTCATCGGCTAGTCATGTCTTACTGACAGGACATACATGTTCGTTCTGCAGTTTTCAAAGAACAAGCGTGTTGATCTTGTCTCTCGAGATCACTCGACTGTTGCCGGCGTCTCATGAGAGCTTATTTAATTTATCATGTTCTTTAACGAATTGCAAGAGGTTTTTCTGGGCTGTATAACCCGTTATAATCAATGTCTCATAATCAACGTTCCCATTGATCCACCGCGCCGAAGGAAACTCCAACAACGCAGCCGTTATTCCCTCTTGTTTAAGTGCCGCCTCGCGGCGACAGAATATAATTTAACACAGCTTAATATTCAAATGCAAGTCCAGAAAGCTGGAAATCATCGAACGCAATAGTGCATATGAGAAACGCCGGCTCCATCCCGTTACAGTACTGCCAGGACTGATTAAAGCAGTCCATGAAGCAAAGGATTCTGGAATTGTCCGCAGGACTGTCTTTATTAATAAACGTAAGATGCGCAGCTTTCCTCAAGAGTATTCCTTTGCTCCATGCTGCTTGGCTGCACAATTTCCGCCGTCACCTATGTTGCGCCTTGATTGCACCATGCAGCCCCACAGGTTTTATACGATTTTTAGGTCAAAACCTTTCTCCAAATGCACCATTTCAAGCTTTTTGTACGATTTTTCGGATAAAATACTGCACCTAACACTGCATCGGAACCTTTTTATACGATATTTATGACAAAAACCTCAACCGACGCGTTTCCTCCATCATTTTATACGACTTTTGGGACAAAATCTTCACCCGGCTCTCCCGGACCTTCCCAATCCTCCGGATCTGACCAAGCTCTGGATCTTCCCAATACTCCGAATCCTCCGCATAATCCCGCCCGCGAACCCCCTATCCCGAACCTTCCTAAACCTCCTAACCAGCACCACCCCAGCCTTCCCCAGCCTTCCAATGACTACACCGCTTCCCGCATGACCTCACCGCGTTCTACACGCCCCATCGTCCCTCCACCTCTCGGCCCAGGATAACGAATCAAACGCATCGCATTCAAAATCACGATCAGCACGCTTGCTTCATGGATGAACATCCCCGAAGCAAGATGAATATCGCCGCTCAAGACACCGACTAACAGCACTGCAACCACAGCAACAGCAAACCACGTATTCTGCTTCATATTACGCATCGTGGCGCGTGCCAGTGAATGCGCGTGGGCGAATTGGCTCAGCTTATCGGCCATCAGTACAACATCTGCCGTCTCCATCGACACATCCGTACCGCCTTCTCCCATCGCCAGGCCGATATCCGCTGCAGCGATCGCCGGTGCATCATTGATTCCATCTCCCGCCATCGCCACCACATATCCTTCCGCTTTGAGCTTCTCCACATAAGCCGCTTTGTCCTGCGGCAGCAGCTCCGCATGAACCTCATCCAGTCCCAGTTCATCGCCAACCAGCTTGGCCGTATGACGGTTATCGCCGGTTAACATGATGAACTTCTTAACCCCATTCCTGCGCAAGGCAGCAAGGGCTTCCTTCGCATCTTCGCGAATCTGATCGGCGATGGAGATGACACCGGCCACACGCCCGTCAACAGCGACATATACCGCCGTATGACCGGCACGCTCACGCTGTTCCGCATGGATCACAGCTTCCATCACAGCTTCCATCCCCGCCTCATCGCTCAGCAGAATCCCCCGCTCCTGCATCAGCTTACGATTGCCGATCGTAACCGTATGGCCGCGGACAGATGCTTGAATCCCTCCGCCCTTGATCACTTCACCCTGCGGCTTATCTTCTGCCAGCTGCAAGTTCCTCTCATGAGCGGCTTGCACGATCGCTCTCCCGAGATGATGTTCGGATATCCGTTCTGCCTCTGCTGCGATCAGCAGCAACTCTTCGTCACTCAGATCGCCGAAGCTTCGCACCTCCGTTACTTCCGGCGCCCCCTTCGTCAACGTCCCCGTCTTATCCAGGACGACAGCATCGATCTTCGCCAGACGATCCATCACTTCCCCGCCCTTGATGAGCACTCCGTTTCTCGCGCCGTTTCCGATTCCAGCCACCGTGGATACCGGCGCACCGATGACCAGTGCACCCGGACATGCGACCACGAGGAAAGTAATCGCCATATGGAGATCTCTGGTCAGAACATATACCAGGACCGCGAAGACGACAACGGCCGGCGTATAATAACGGGCGAAGCGGTCAAGATACTTCTCAGCAGGCGATTTGGCTTCCTGAGCTTCCTCAACCAATTCGATGATCTTAGCAAATGTCGTATCCTCGCCCACCTTCTCTGCGATGACCTCGATATAGCCGCTGTCTACGATCGTACCGCTGAATACATGATCATCCGGCTCCTTCGTCACGGGGAGGGATTCCCCGGTGATCGCCGCCTCATTCAAGACGGCATGCCCCGCTGCGATCCTGCCGTCCGCAGGCACCTTGCCGCCGGAGCGGATGATCAGCCGATCACCGACGGCGACCTCATCGGCGGGAATCGTGATCTCCTCTCCATCCCGCCTTACCACTGCCTCCTGCGGTGCCTCATCAATCAGCGCCTGCAGAGAAGAACGCGTCTTCTCCAAAGTCCGCGATTCCAGGTAAGCTCCGAACAAGAAGAGGAAAGTCACCACGGCGGACTCGATGTATTCCTGGATGTACAATGCGCCGATGACAGCGATGGTGACGAGCAGTTCGATGCTGAACACCTTCATTCGCAGGGCTTGGTAAGCTCTCACAGCGATCGGCACGCCTGCGAGGATCGCAGCCGCGATGAGGAGAAAATCACGCAGCACCGCAAGCCCTAGCGTACCTGCCGCGATTCCTCCGCCGATGAGGATGCCGGATCCGACAGTCATGACATTTCGATAACGATGGATGATCTGAAGCATGTGAACCCTCCTCTTCTTGTTCCATTTGTGCTGTTCGCATAGTCGATTCCCCTTGTGCTATTCACACGGTCAATTCCGCTTATTGCCGCTTAAGTCCCGCAACTAACCACAGAGCCTGCATCTTTCCTGCGCTATAGATTCGCACGTTTCGCAGCTGCACTTCATCTCGGATGCTTTACTCAGGATTCCTTAACGGATAACACCGCATAGCCTAGATTGCGGATCACAGACTGCAGATCCTCAACCGTCGTCTTCGCCTCATCATATTCCGCTTTTACCTTGCTCGAGTTAAACAGCACCCTTGCTGACTGCACCCCATCCACTTTGCTCAGCGCTGTTTCGATCTTCTTAATGCATGTTGGGCAAGTCAGGGTTTCCAGTTGCAAAACGGCTTTTTTCGCCATATGGATCACTCCTTGCATCTTATTGTGTCTTCAGTGTAGTGCAGTTCCAGATCAGGCACCTTGACGGCGGTCAAGTTTTTGAAAACCGCTCACACGCCGCACGATGATCTCCATTCGTTCTCCATGCTTTTTCTTGCCAGTCCTCCTTCGATTCCCCTTCAACAGAAAAAGCCGCACCCGCAGCGAACATCCACGATGTTCAACTGCAGGCCGGCCGATCTTCATCTGCGACCTTAGCGCATCTCCCTTAACGCTTCTGCCGCATCATTTCTGCGTGGTTCAGCCTGTTCAGCTTCAATATCTTCTACTTCATCTTCTTCCGTCTCTTGCTTCTGCCCTTGCCGCTGCCCAATCGATACACATGAGCGGCCTCCTTCATCGCCGCCGTCACGTTCCGTGTATCGAACACCAGCTTCGATTCAGCAATGATGCGCTCCACGGGGATGCTGCTGTGATCGGTCAGGATGACGACGCAATCAGCGGCTTGCAGCACCTCATCGGTGAGCTCCACACTATGCATAACTTGCTCGCCAAGCCGTATCTCTTGGATGTATGGGTCACAATACGCTACCTCTGCCCCCCTGTTCTGCAGGATGGGGATCAGATCAAGTGCCGGGGACTCGCGGACATCGTTAACATCCTTCTTATAGGCCACGCCATAGAGAAGGATGCGAGGTTTACCCGTTTCCCTTTCCTCCACAAGACTGTTCCCCGACGTTCGATTTTCCCCCAAAAGCTCAAATACCTTGTCGGCAACCTGCTGCGGCATTGAGCGGTTCAGCGCTTCGGATAACGCGATGAATTGGCTCTTGATGCCGTAAGCCTGTGCCTTCCACTGCAGATACAATGGATCGACCGGAATGCAGTGGCCGCCGATCCCCGGGCCTGGATAGTACGGCGTGAATCCGAAGGGTTTCGTCGCTGCCGCATCGATCACTTCCCATACGTCAATCCCCATCTGTTCACAGATCAAAGCCAATTCATTGACGAAGGTAATATTCACGAGGCGGTGGCTGTTCTCCACGATCTTCGCCATCTCGGCGACCTCCGGGGACGAGACCCGCACGACCCGCTTGAACACCCGGCGATACCAAGCCTCGGCGACATCTCCGCACTTCTCAGTCAGCCCGCTGACCAGCTTCGGGATCTGATCGACGGTATAGGTCTTGTTCCCGGGATCGATTCGCTCGGGGGAATAACCGATATAGAAATCCTTCCCCGCTCTCATGCCGCTCATCTTCTCCAAGATCGGCCGCAGCACCTCGTTTGTCGTTCCCGGATAAGTCGAACTCTCCAGGATCACGATCTGTCCCTGCCGCAGCTGCTCACCCACGGAACGGGCGGCATTCTGCAGGAAACTGAGATCGGGTGTATGATAAGCGGTCAGCGGCGTCGGCACGCATAGGATGATCATTTCCGCTTCGCCAGCGGCGGCGTAATCCGTCCCGGGATGGAAGCGGCCGCTGCCCATAGCCCGGCTGATATCTTCATCGTTCACATCAGGAAGATAACTTATGTTCTCTTGAAGCTTCTGAATTTTCCGTTCATCCACATCGATCCCGTATACTTCAAATCCTTTATCAATCAATAGAAGCGCGAGCGGCAGTCCCACATATCCTAAACCGATTACGGCTGACCTTGGCGGCGTATGGATCTCATGGGAGGACGACCCTTGTTCAGCCATCAGGTATTAACCTCCTCCTAATAATCTCAGTCCAGATACACTAGTGTATTAGAGAGAAGGTCGGCCTGACCCGCCGCATGTCCATGGTTGCGAAGAATGGGGATTGGAACCAAGTAAAATATCTCGCTGAGAGCGCCGCACTTCACACGCAGAGCTCCTCACACAACACCTCGTTAATCCACTACCGCTGTACTCTGGCCGCTGTCAATCGTTCTTTGCCTGAGGCTAATCGATATACCTCCATCACCTGCTTGACCACCACATCGCTGCTGTGCACCTTCTCCACATATGCCCGTCCGGCTTTGCCGCTGGATCTCCTAAGTTCCGCATCATTAAGCAGGTTCTTGAGTACATCGTAGAGCGTATCCGGATTGGCATTGTGGATCGGCGGCATGTTCCCCTCCGCTGCCAGGTCCTCGCGGATATACGCGATGACAGGCTTGCCGTAAGCCATCGCTTCTACGCTGAACAAACCGTAAGAGCCGCAGAGGATCTGATCGATGATGATATCCGCTTTTTTGTACAACCTGACCGCTTCTTGATGGGACATTTTTTCGATCCGTACATAATGAAACTTCCGTTCACTGCGCAGCTGATCGATGACGCGTTCGATCACCTCGGTTCCCTTGAACTCCTTGTTCGTAGGCGCATGGATGATCGTCGGCTCGGCAACATCCAGCCGCGGATAGACGGGTGTGAACTTGCGGAGATCCACAGCGATCGGAATCACATGCACGCGCTCATAGTATGGAGCAACATAGGGGTACACCTCATAATCCTGCACGATGGCATCGCGGATATATCCTTTAAGGATGCTGAGATCCTGGTGCACTTTGTCCGCATCGGGGCAATCCCCCGTGTACATATAGCGGTTGTTTGCCGAAGCCTGTTCATGGGTGCGCACATCGCTGCCCCAGTGATGCATCACCATCGGCTTGCCCATCTCGTGAAGCATGGCGATATCCTGGAACTGTGGAAGAATCGAGAGCCCGTAATGATAGTGGAACAGATCGAAGTAATTAACGGCTTCTTCAACCATCCGGCCCATTTCGAAGCTGTCCGTATTCATCAGATAATCCTTGTAACCAAGATAAGTGGAAAAAAAATTATACCCGCTCGCAAACAGACCGCGTTTCCTCAAAGCCCCGCACAGCACTCCGATCTGACCGGCGATCTCGATGGGGGCATGCAAGATTTTCATCCATCCTTCAACTCCTCTCTTGCTTCTTATGAATTGGCCGGGCAGGATTGCCCACCACGGTTTGTTCATTCGCCACATCTTTCGTTACGACGGCCCCGGCTCCCACCACCGCTTCTTCGCCGATGATTACACCCGGCAGCAGAGCGGCGTTGTTCCCAATCCGAGCTCGGCGCTTGATGATCGGGCCTTGGTGTTTGTAGTTGCCGCAGCCCATATACTTGTCATTTGATGTCGAACAGCACGGACCGATGAACACCTCATCCTCGATGACCATATCGCTGGTTATATAGGAAGCAGTTTGGATCGTCACCCGGTTGCCGATCACCGTCTTCGGTTCGACGGTTACCGCTCGGCCGATGATACTGCTCTTGCCGATCGCCACGCGCTCGCGGATGCTGGCCAGGTCACCGATGAGCACATCCTGTTCGATCATCACACCGCGATAGATGACAACATGGGCGCCGATCTTCACGCCGTCGCCGATGATCAGCGGCCTTAGCTCCTGAGCCGGCTTCATCGCCATCTTGTTGTTCCCAGCAGGCATCTTTCCTAATACAACGAGATCGCCGATTTGCACGCCCTTGCCGATGATCGTATCGCGCTTGATCACCGCATAGTGACCGATGCTCACATCATCGCCGATCACCACTCCCGGCTCGATCACCACCCCTTTACCCATAGTCACATTGCTGCCGATGACAGGTTCATCGTTTGCGTTCATCCCTTGCCGCCCCTTTCCCTGGTTCAAGAACCTCTTGATAGATGGTAAGCAACTGCTTAATCACCGACTCGGCGGAATGATAATTCTCAACATAAGCTCTGCCCTTCCGTCCCAGCTGATGGCGGCGTTCAGGATCCAGAACCAGCGCCTTCACCTCATCATAGATCGTGTCGGGATTGGCCGAGACGATCGGCAGGTCCGGCGGATATTTGTCCATGAGGTCGGGACGAATATAGCAAACCACCGGTTTCCCGAGGGCCATGCCTTCAATGCTAAGGTTGCCATAGGCTCCGCAGAGCACTTGATCGATGATAATATCGGCCTGCTCGTACATGTTCCAAGCATCGGCATGGGGCATATGCTCCACAAGCTGATATCGCACGGGCAGTTCCGCCTGCAATTTCTCCATCGCTTGGTTGATATATTCCGTACCTTTAAAATCCCGCTGCGTAGGTGCATGAACGATCAAGATCTTCCGGTCAGCTGCTTCCTTTTTTACATATACAGGCTGTCTGCGGTGCACATCGAATAACCTGGGCAGGATGTAGACCTTCTTGCCTTCCGCTGCATAGTAATCTTCCACGTACGAAAGCAATTCATGGTCCTGCACGATCGCTGCGGTAACACGGCTGGCAAAATACCTCAGATTGCGGTCGATCTCCTCATCCGGCAGCGAGCTCTCTGCATTGACATAAGGATTCTCATATCCATTCCAAGCTCGGGACCGTTTCCTGGAACGCACATCATTGCCCCGATGATGCATGATGATCGGTTTGCCGTGTTCGAGGATGACCTCAATATCTCTGAAATCCTCGAAGAAGGTATAGCCGTTGTGAAAATGAAACAGATCATAATGCTTGATTAAATCCTCTACGATTTTAGCCAGTTCATAGGAATCGGTATCGATCACATTGGTGTATTTGAGATAGTTTGGAAAATAGTTGTACCCAACCGCTTCTATATTGTACTTCTTGAGAAACTGACAGATCATCCCGACCTGTCCCGCGATCTCCAGGGGCGCATGCACCACCTTGAGCCCATCTAACATACGGCGTAATCCTCCTTCTCAAGCTGCGCATACACCTTCAGGATCTTGGGTACCACCTGCTCCACCGCATGATACCGCTTGACGAAATTCCGGCCTGCGATGCCGATCTGACGACGTTTCTCCGGATTCTGCAAGAGATCCAGCAGCACATCGCGAATCGTATCCGGCGAAGCCGTAACGATCGGCAGTTCATAAGGAATCTGTGCTCGGACATCATCGCGAACGTAGGCAACCACCACTTTGCCCATGGCCATCGCCTCGACGCTCAACATCCCGTAGGTTCCGCATAGGATCTGGTCGATGATGATGTCGGCCTTTAGATACTGTTTCATCGCTTCGTCATGGCTCATCTTCTCGATCGTTCGATAGTGGAACGGAACTTTCCCGTTTAGATCGGCGATTGCTTTCTCAACATATTCTGAACCTTTGAATTCCCGATTGGTCGGTGCATGGATGATGGTTGGTTGATTGCTTTTGTCACTGGGGTAAGCATAGGGGATGTTGTAGACGTTCACAGCAAGCGGGATCACATGGACGTGCTCGTAATAGTCGCTTACATGGGGATAGAGTTCGTAATCTTGTACGATGGCATGGCGGATATAACGGGACAGAAGTTTCAGCCGGTCGGTGATCTTCTCGTCAGTGAGGTAGCTGGTTGGGAACGGATACTTATTCAGCAGCTTGGAGCGTTCGGCGGTGCGCACATCATTGCCCCAATGATGCATGACCATCTTCTTGCCCGCATCATGTAAGAGAGGAATATCGGCATTGCCTATCAGGAAGGTGTTTCCATTATGAAAATGAAAGATATCCGTATGCCGAAGGATTGGATCGATGATCTTCTTCAATTCATAGGCTTCAGTATTGATCACATGACTGCTTTGGTAGTTCAGATACGAATGAAACCAGTTATAACCAAGGGCTTCATGACCTAATTTGCGCAAGCCATAGATCAATGTCCCCATCTGTCCCGCGATCTCTGTAGGTGCATGGACGATACGCATGCGGCAGATGCCTCCTTCTCATCAGGTATAACCTTCTCAATGGTCTGTATTATGTTGTATGCATCCCGCCGCAAGCTTGACTGTATACGAATGATAAATGGTCAAATACCCTTGGCGCACTCTGCTCATTTGCCTCATAAGATATACAACGAGACTGGGATGGAATCTACAAAGGAGTGAATCTGGCATGTTTAAAACATCCACCGACGGCTACCTAGCACCGGACGCCTTCGATGTGCAGAACCATATCGCCGTTATTCCATGCGGAGGATTATCCGAAAACAGCATCCTAAAGTGGACTCGCGACCAATTGCAATATTATGTTTCATATATTGTAGAAGGTAAGCCCATCGACCGCATGTTCGGCGGCGTCATCTTCAACGGCATTCAGATGCGTGACAAATCCTTCATACATCCGCTGTTCGTCGGTTTCGGAAAACCTTCCCGCAAGCGAGACTGGCAGCTGTGGATTGAGACCCTGTTCGCCAAGAATGCCAATCTCTACGCATTGTACGATGCGGCTGGCAATTACAAACTAGATGTATGGGTGACGATTCCTTATCCGCATACATCACAAAGAGATTTTGGCGAAGTCCGCGATGAGGATCTGGATTTTCGCAAGGAAGCCGATCGTACCCGTGCGATCCGATGGTGGCTGGACCGTTTCCTGCAACGCTGGAAAAGCGAGACCAAGCTCCATGATAAGCTGACCTTCCGCGGTTTCGTCTGGCAGCGGGAAGCTATCGATGAAGCCGATGCGGAACTGGTTAAGAAAGTGAACGGGATGATCCATCGGCGCAGCTGCCTCAGCATGTGGCTGCCCAACTACGGATCGAGCGGCGTTATCAACTGGCGGGACTTCGGCTTCGACATGGCGATCTTAAACAGCAACTATTACGGCAATACGGCCTATGATCATACTTGGATCAACAACACCTGCACCTTCGCCAAATACTACAACAACGGCATTCAGATTAACTATGGCAAGGGATTGATCTATAACGACACGCATCTGCTGGATTATCTAAACCTCGGACTCCCTGAACATAATAACTACATGACAAACTCGATGCTCGTCTATCAATTCCCGAACCAGTCACTGGATGTGGTCTATCGCGATAAGTTCGTCGATTACGTCCGTTTGTACACCTTCATCAAAGGCCTGTACCAACGCGTGGACTACCCCGGCATCGGTTATTAATTTGAAACCATTGAATCTGTGAGTAAAACCTGTCCGTGTAAATATTGCTTGCAAGTAAGCACCCGTCAGCGCCAAGGTCAAGCAGTCCTTGGCATTCTGTTTTTTCGCCGATACAGAGGCTTAGAAGATGCAGTCTTAGAAGTGAGTCCTGATGAGCATATCTTTGAAAGCAGAGTCCTTCGAATCCCTGGATGCTGGATCCCTAGATGATGAATCCATCGATGCTGAATCGATCGTTTTTGCCGACCCACGGGCTGATCTCATATTTCGCACTATGAGACAACAGATTTTGTTGATTCACTAGAGAGGATCAACTTCTGCTCGTTGAGACGACACTTTCTGTTGACTCACGACTGGATATCAGCATCTGCACCTTGAGACGACACTTTCTGTTGACTCACGACTGGATATCAGCATCTGCACCTTGAGACGACACTTTCTGTTGACTCACACTGATCAGTCATTATGTATCCAGAGTCAGCTCTCCTTACTGCTTCGATCAGACAACATACCAAAACTGAACTTCATAAAAATAAGGCCTTTCTTCCCAAGAAGAGAGGCCTTATTTATCTGCACTATTCGTCCAGTCCAGCTGTTAATGAATCAACATAGATTCTACGTTAATTATTAGTCATCCAAGCGTATAATCGTTAACCCTGCTCCTAATCCATCTTGAAGGGTAACTAACTCAGCCAATCCGAATAATTCGAGAGTAAGCGTGTCATTAGCTGCCAGTGTTACGATTGCTTCACCATTCAGGGAGGAAGCGGATAATGCCGGAGCACGCGTTAACTCATCGACGGGCGCACCATTTATCGTAACCCTTGCCCCCAAGAGCAGCGCTGCTGTCAGGTTGACATTGAAGTGGATATAGTAGCGCCCTGCAAGAGTAACAGTAAATACTGTATTTGTTCCGTTAACCGTGATGTTGTTCAAGTTCTGCGCATCGGGCAGCGGGACCGGTGTTCCACCTAAGATAACCGTAATTGAAGGCCCTGAGGTATTAGCTGCAAATCCGGATGTTTCGGTAAAACTGATCCCTGTCGGACCCGTCGGACCTGTCGCACCGGTCGGACCTGTCGCGCCAGTCGGACCTGTAGCACCTGTCGCACCTGTCGCACCTGTTGCACCTGTCGCACCTGTTGCACCTGTCGCACCTGTCGGACCCGTCGCGCCTGTCGCGCCAGTCGGACCTGTCGGACCTGTCGGTCCGATCACGCCCGTTCCTAGTGCTGCTAACAGCGACACATCATCAACCAGCACGTCCGAGCTTACCGGTCGTGGAAGCTTATTGATCAATACGAAGACATAAGCGGCGTTAGCAGGCGCAGGACCCGCCGTTGAGTAGAACTCCGTCCAGCCGTCCGTATCGACATTCGGAAGTCTGCCGTCATCGATCACATCGATGAGCTGATATTCTATAAAATTAAATGCAGCATCATAATATTCCACGCTTAGACTGACAGCAGGGCTCTCTCCGGGTCCGCGGCTGGAGAGGGACACGAGCAGTTCGAAATTCTCTCCAGGACTAACCGGTGCGATCTGGTAGATAAACGAGTTGATCGGACCGCCGGGCATCAGTACACTGAAGAAACCCAAATGGCTGTAATCGCGGGTAATCGTTGCATTGAACGGCACGAAAGGACTGAAGTCACCCGTTTCGAAACTGCCGTTAACGATGCGATTATCGATCGTCAACCGTCTCACCCCTTCTTGCGTTAAAGTGTTCCATGCTGAGCATGAAACCTTATACACCATATGAGGCTTCGACAGTACTTGTCCCGGCACTTGGCAATGTCATTTCGCTCATTTTTTCTTCTAACCCGTCATCCGCCCCGCACCGAACCGCAGCAGCATTGGACATAAGAGCAAAAAAATCAGACCCTGCATCATCGTACGAAAAATGGCAGGATCTGATCAATCAGTTCCCTCGTCCTTCCAGCCTTTATTGCTCCACATCCAATTCGCGGTAGATTCGCTCCAATTGGTCCACGACCACTTCCTTCGCATGATACGCTTCCGCATAAGCCCTGCCCCGGTGTCCAATCTCCTCGCGCAGCGCTTCGTTATCCAGCAGCTCGGCTAATTTGTCTTTCAGATTATCAGGATTCGCATTCATCACCGGCAGCTCCGGCGGGAAAGTCGGCACCAGATCATCCCGGATGAAGGTGATGACCGGCTTGCCCAGCGCCATCGCCTCCACGCAGAGCAGCCCGTAGGAGCCGCATAAGATCTGATCGATGATCAGGTCTGCCTCCGCATACCGCTTAATGGCCTCCTCATGTTTCGTCTTCTCGATGCGCCGGTATTCGAAGTCATATTGTTGCTGCAGGGCATATATCGCTTCCTCGATCACCTTCGTACCCTTAAAATCCGGATTCGTCGGCGCATGCAGGATCAGCATACGGTCGTGCCGTTTAGGCCTCGCTAATCCCTTGAACTTCGACAGATCGATGGCGATCGGCAGGATATGCACCTTCTTATAGTAAGGCTTCACATAGGCCGCCACCTCGCGATCCTGGACGATCGCTTCATGCACATATTGCGAGATCTTGCTAAGCCGTTCATGGATCACTTCATTGGGCGGAGAATCGCCGGTATAGACATAAGGATTGTGCACTCGCGCTTGATCATGGAAGCGGACGTCGTTGCCCCAGTGATGCATGATGATCTTCTTGCCCTTCTCACGGATCAAGGGGAGATCCGCATAGTCCTTCAGCAAACTGCTCGCATAATGAAAATGAAACACATCAAATTCCTCGATCAACTGCTCATGCTGAGCCGCGATTTCTTCCTCACTGGTATTCACTAGATGCTCCTCGTAACCAAGATACGAATGAAAGCTGTTGTACGCCTTCGCATCGTATCCGCGCCGCTTCAGTTCCCCGCACAGGATGCCCATCTGGCCGGCGATCTCGACCTGACCGTGGAAGATCCTCACGCCGAATCACCTCCTCCACGCAGCCAATCATAGGTTCGCCTCAGCCCCGTTCGCAGATCAACAGCGGCCTTCCATCCCAGGGTCTGCTGCAGGTAGGAAGCATCCAGACAGCGGCGGTAGACGACATCCACCGGTCTTTTGGCTTCATACACAATCGGATAATCACTGCGGCCGGACAGCTCGCCGATCATCGCCGCCAGTTGATTAACAGAAGTTTCGGTCCCTGTGCCTACATTGAACACCTTGCCGACAGCATCCGGATGCACCGCCGCCAGCAGGATGGCATACAAAGCATCTTCTATAAAGGTAAAATCCCGCGTCTGATTCCCATCCCCATAGATCGGCAGCGGCTCCCCATGGTCCATCGCTTCGAAGAATTTAGCCACTACGCCGCAATATGGATTAGAAGCAACCTGTCCCGGACCATATACATTTGACAGCCGCAGGATGCTCACCGGCAATTCATACATCTCGTTATACACTTGGCAGTAATGTTCCATGGACAGTTTGCTCGCCGAATAGGGCAGCGCTGTATGATAGTATGACTCAGGTGTCGGCAGGATCGGAGCGTCCCCATAGATCGAAGCTGTCGAAGTATAGATGAACCTTTGCAGATGGCTGCAACATTGCTGGGCTTTCTGTAAGAGCAGGTAACCGCCGTAGAGGTTGACATGGTAATCATCATCCATATCCCGTGTTGACATCACGATATTACGGCAAGCGAGATGAAAGATCGTATCGACCTTCGGCAGCACCTTCTCAAGCAGCGGACCGTCCACATAAGATCCTTCAATAACATGCAGATGATCCGACTTAGGCAGCGCTGCTCTGCTTCCCGTTGACAGATCATCGATCACCGTAATGTGATCCGCGATGGGCAGCAGACGGCGGACGAGCTGCGAACCGACGAATCCCGCGCCGCCTGTAACCAGCACCCGTCCGAATCTATGCTCCATAATTAACCCTCCCATTCCGTCATCATCGTCGTCGCAAAATTCCTAAGCGGCAGTGAAATCTCCCGCCCCTGCCGGACGGATTCATACAGGGCGAAGATCATCTCCAGCGCCTTGCTGCCATCCCCTGCATCGATGAGCATCTGATCCGCATCTCCTTCCAGCGCCCGCACATAGGACTCATACATCAACTGATGTTCATCTATCTTAAGTTCATCTTCATCCGGCGGCTGGGCGCCGTCTTCGATGTACCAGCGTCTGATCTCATTCATCTTAATGCCGCCGATGCTGATTGTTCCCCGTTCGGCGAACAAGGTGACGGCATTGTCGAAGTTGCCGGGCTTCGAGATCGTATTGGCCTCGATGATCCCGATCCCCCCGCCAGCGAACTGGATGATGCCGGCGGCGATGTCCTCCGTCTCTTTGGGCATCGATGTCCGCGCCATCTTGCCGTAGACATGAACCGCATCACCAAGGAACCATTGGAGCAGATCGATCAGATGGATGCCTTGATTCAGCAGCATGCCGCCGTCCTGTTCCCAAGTTCCGCGCCAATGCGCTTCTTCATAATAGCGCTTGGAACGCTGCAAACGGATCGTCGCCGTTCCCATGTATACCCGGCCAAGCGCCCCTTGCTCGATCAGGTCTTTGACCCGGCGCATCAGCGGCCGATAGCGCAGCTGGTGGCAGATCTGTACCTTTAACGCCTTCTCCTCCGCAAGTTGAATGATGTGCTTCGCATCCGCCAAGCTGAGCGTCATCGGCTTCTCGAGGATCACATGTTTGCCTGCTTGCAAGGCACGCAGGGCCAATTCTGCATGCAAAGCGGAGTGGGTGCAGATCACTATGGCATCGATCCGATCATCCTGCAGCAGATGATCGACATCAAGGTGCTGCGAGATCCCTTTGCTGACCCCTCCGCGCATGCGATAGGCCTGCTCAGCCTCGCGCATCCGCTCTTCGCGGATATCGCACAGGGCCGCGAGCTCCGCTCCGCGGCATGCCGCCAGGGAAGCGATATGCCGGTCAGCGATGCGGCCGCAGCCGATCAAGCCGAAGCGAATCAATGCTCCGGACCTCCTTCCGCTTCCCGCAGCACACGGATCACAACGTCCTGTTCCTCTTCCTTAAGGAAAGGACTGAGCGGCACCGCAAACAGTCGCTGAGACTTCTGCTCAGCAACCGGATAGTCCCCCCATTGGGATCCCAGATGGCGATAAGCCTCTTGCAGATGCAGCGGCAGCGGATAATAGACCGCGCTCTGCACCCCTGCTTGCTGCAGCACCCTTAGCATCTCATCGCGCTTCGCCGATTCCAGACAATAGAGATGGTAGATATGCTTCCTGCCCTTCGCCTCCTGCGGGAGATGAAGATGCGAATGCCCGCTTAACCGCTCGTTATATCGCGCCGCTAATCGGCGGCGCTCAGCGTTCCATCCGTCGAGCTTGCGGAGGCAGACGCGCAGGATCGCCGCATGCAGTTCATCCAAACGGCTGTTATAACCGATCCGTTCATGATAGTACTTCTTCTTGCTGCCATGATGCCTTAACTGCCGGATCCGCTCCGCGAGCTGGTCATCGTTGGTCGTGATCAGCCCGCCGTCGCCGACCGTTCCTAGGTTCTTCGTGGGGAAGAAGGAGAAACATGCGGCATGCCCGATGCTGCCCGCCCGCATCCCGTGATACTCCGCCCCGAAGGCCTGACAGGCATCCTCGATGACCAATAGGCCGTGCCGCTTTGCTATATCCATGATTTCTTTCATATCTGCGGGCTGACCGAACAGATGGACGGGGATGATCGCCTTGGTGCGCTCCGTGATCGCCTCCTCGAGCCGTTCGACATCGAGGTTGTACGTCTGCTCATCGATATCAACGAAGACGGGCACCGCCCCTACCCGCGAGATCGCTTCAGCACTGGCGAAGAATGTAAAGGGCGTCGTGATCACCTCATCCCCCGGCCCGATCCCGCAGGCATCAAGTGTAAGCACCAAGGCATCCGTTCCATTCGCCACGCCGACGGCATGTTTGACACCGAGATAGATGGCCGCTTCAGCTTCCAATAAACGCACATTAGGACCTAAGATATAATGACCGGAGTCAATCACCGCTTCGATCTGCGGGATGATCTCATCCTTGATCGACTGAAATTGCCTCTGCAGATGTACCAATTCAATCATTCATATAACGCTCCTTTTCATCATTCGCATCCGTTTCCGGACATGAGGCCAAAGCATGGTTAAACGATGCTCAAAGGTATGTTCCCGCATAACCGCCGCTCTTGCCTTCATCCCAATCCTCAGCCGCTCCTCCGGGTGACGCAGGTAATACTCCACCAGCTCCAGCGTCTCCTCAGGAGAAGACGAGAGGACGATCTCCTCTCCCTCCCGGAACAAACGCATGAGTTCCGGCGTCCGGCTGGCGATCATAAACGCTCCTGTGCCCAAGATCTCGAAGGTGCGCTGCGTCACCTGATCCTCTGCATTTTGCACGCCCAGCATGATCCTGCTCTGATGATAAACTTCCGCCGTGCGTTCGAAGGGCAGGAATCCATGATCCCATTCCGGAGGCAACACCAAGCCGAACTCCTCCTGCAGCTGCTGCCGAACCTTCTGCCAGTTCCGTCCCCACACTTCCGTGCGAATCCCGGCCTTAACCAGCGGAAACAGCAGATGTTTCAAGCTCGTATATCGGTAAGTCCTTACTTCGAGATGTGTGGTACCGACGAAGGATAGATCATAGATCTCTCGGGAAAGATCGGTCTTAGGCGGAAATAAGCGGGGATTAAGTGCGAAGTTAAAATGAATCGCGGAGAATCCGTGCCGTTGATACATGGGAATGCAATCCGGATGCAGTGTCAAAATCAGATCGGGCTTCAATCTCTGCACCACGGGCAGGGAGATGCGGTCATAGTGAATCTTATCCTCCGTTGCCCAATATAAGTGGATCATGTGAAGCCGGTCGCATAGTTCCCGCAGCCGGACGGGCATCGCCGAGGGACCCTCCTCCCGGCAGCCAACAGTGATTAACAGATCCGGTTTGATCCGTTCTGCAGCTGCCGCAATCTCTCCATCTTCCCAAGACGGGAGGCAATATACGGCATGCCCTTGCTGCTTCAAAGCATCCCCCAGACTCTGGGTATAGTTCGACAACTCGGTGATGAACAGAATCTTATAAGGCTCCATAGCAAACACCTCCTTGTCACCCGTCTCACTGCGCTTACCCGTTTCACTGCGCTTGATGAGCATTCTCTAGAGAATATGTGGCGTGGATGAAGATGGAAACGGCTTATGCGGCATAAACGGCTATCCTGTCCTGCCCATTTTGCTTGAGGCTCCGGCGGTCGGTCCCTCGTCCATACACGGCGAACTCACCGATCGTTCAGCGGCATCCATGCAGCCAACAAAAAAAAACGCCGGGCTTCTTACCATCAGCCTCGGCGTTTCGTTGATCGTATGTATGAAAATGTATGACTGCTGCATGCTGAGCGGGCCCCTCAGAACCCATGGGGTCCTATCGAAGCAGCTTGCCCATCACTTGCGCGGATTCGATCACCTTAGGTGCGATCTCCTGCATCTTCTGCAGCGTGAACCGGTTCGAAGGACCGGATATGGACAGCGCTGCCGCCAGCTGCCCTGAACGATTGAAGATCGGCGCAGCCACCGCAGCCGCACCGAGTTCGCGTTCTTCGATGCTCGTCGCATAACCGAGCTTGCGAATGTCCTCCAGCTGCGCCAGATAGGCTTGTCGTTCCACCGAATCCGGCCAGCTGGGATCATTCAGCACCCTGTCGCGAACATCTTCGTCGGCGAAGGCCAGCAGCACCTTGCTGGAAGCACCGACATACAGGGGCAGCCTGGCGCCGACTTCTGCGACCCGGCGGATCGCTTGCCGGCTCTGCACCGCTTGGATGCGTATCCTCTCTATGCCGTCGCGGATGTACAAGGAAACCGTCTCTCCGATCGCATCGCGCAGTCTCTCCATCTCCGGCAGAAACAGAACAGCTGGGTTGTCCGTTTGGTCCAGGCTTGCCGCCAGCTCCCAGATCCGAATGCCCAGCCGATACTTGTCTGTATGTGAGTCGCGCACGATGAAGCCCTTGCCCTCAAGAGAAGCCAGGAGGCGATGAACGGTGCTCTTATGCAGACCGACCTTCGCAGAGATCTCCGAAAGACCCAGCTCCCGCTTCTCAGTAAAGCACAGCAAGATATCCATTGCTCGCTCTACGGCACGCACCGTCAGCTTCTGCTCCTCCACCGCCATCGCCTCCTTAGGAACTGTCATCAATGATAGATGTTCATGTATCGAACTAAAGCCAGCGCATCCGCGAATCCCTGTCTATGATTCTACTTCAACAGAGACAGGAATTCCGAGCGGGATGCCGCATCGGTGCGGAAGATGCCGCGTACGGCTGAAGTGACCGTCATACTGCCCGGCTTGCGGACGCCGCGGGCACACATGCACATATGCTCCGCTTCGACGACGACCATCACGCCGTGCGGTTCTAACACTTCCATCAAGATATCCGCGATCTCGGAAGTGATGCGTTCCTGCACCTGCAGTTTGCGCGTCACAGCTTCGGCCAGACGGGCGAACTTACTGAGGCCGGCGATCTTCCCGCTGGGGATATAGCCGATGTGGATCTTCCCGAAGAAGGGCGCCATGTGGTGTTCACATTGGCTGTAGAAGGTGATATCCTTCACGATGACCATCTCTTCATGCTGTTCATCGAAGGTGACGCCCAGCACCTCCCGCGGATCCAAGCTGTAGCCGGCGAAGATCTCCTCATACATGCGGGCTACGCGGGCCGGTGTATCCTGCAGCCCTTCGCGGTCGACATCTTCGCCGATTAAGCGCAAGATTGCCCGGATATGCTCCTCGATCTCCTGTCTGTTCTGATCAACCAGATGATTACGATATACTTTCAAAGAATCAGACATCTTGGTTACTCCTCTCTGACGGACTCAACACAGACTGATCTCCTGCAGCAACTTAAGAATGTTAGAACGCTGTATGAATCACTTGAATTTTTGTTTTTTGAGCATGTTCTGAACTTGGTTCAGCTGCTGTTTGTTGACTTTGTAGCCCATCTTCCTGGCCATCTCTTGAATCATCTTCGGATCGGACTGCATGCGTTCCAGCTGCTTGCGCAGGTAGAACACCCCGATGAAGAACCCGATTAAGATCCCTGCTAATCCCGTAAGGATCGGGAGGATGACATCCCACATTATTCCATTCCACCTTTACTGATCATCTAGTATAACGTATCAGAGTTTCCTCTCATCTATAAAAAAGCCGTTTAATAAAGCCAATTAATCTCTCATCTTCCTTAAGTCAATACCCGCTCGATGAAGATCGTCGGATGTTTGGCCAGGTCGATTTCTTTGACCTCGATATGGTCTGCGGTCTTATCCGCTTCGATCACCCGAACGATCGGCCGGCTGGGCAAACCCCGGTGTTGACCGACGATCACACCGATCTCCTTGGTCGAAAGCTGCACAGTGATCCCCGTTGGATAGACGGATACCACCTTTAAGAATTCCACCACACACTCGTAGTCCAGCACATTGCCTGCCATCGCCATCAACCGTTCACAGGCTTCATGCGGCATCACCGGCTTGTTGCTCGAATCGCCCGCCGTGAGATTATCGAACACATTCGCTACGGAGACGATCTTAGCATAGGGGTGGATCTGGTCCCCCGTCAGTTGTCTCGGGATCCCGGTCCCATCCACATGCTCATGATGCTGCAGAGCGATATGCGCAGACATCAAGCTGAATTCGTGCTTGTTCTTGATGAACTCAAAGCCCCGCCAAGTATGATGCTCCCTGCTCTCCGGATCCTCCCGTACATCGATGGGCAGACCCACTTTCCCCACATCATGCAGCAGGGCTCCCATAGCCAGTTCCTTAAGCTGCTGAGGTTGATAGCCCAGATTCATACCGATCAACACGGCCATGACACAGACATTCAAGGCGTGGATGAACTGCTGGTTGTCATGGGTGCGAATATCCGTCAGCTGGACGAGGATCTCCTTGTTCAAGAACAACTCTTCCAGCAATCGATCGATCGTTGTGCTGAGACTCTTCGTATGAAACTCCTTGCCGGACTTGATCGCTTCGAAGGTCTCGATCATCTTGTTGATCACGGCCCGCTTCGTCTCATCGGAGACAACCTGTTCCAATTCGACATCATCATACAACGGGTCCTTGATGTAGACCATCGTCACGCCCACTCGTTTGAGCGTGTTAATCATATAGACCGTTAACTGGACGTCCTCGGCCAAGAGCACCGTCCCATTGTTGGAGAAGATGCTGCGGCCTAAGATCTGGCCGGGTTCCAGCGAGTTAACATCGACGTATCTCATGTTGTTAGTGCCTCCTTAGCGGCCCACCTTAATCCATATTATTGATTTTTCCAGCCAGTTTCAAGCAATTCTTACTCTTCCGCTTCACCGCACAGCCGCTCCAGTTCGGTCAAGACCTCCGGGTCTTGTTCGACTTCCCTGGCCTTATGCAGTGCCCGTTCAGCTTCTTCGCCGCCGATCCGACTAAGAGCCCAAGCCGCCGTCGCCCGGATTACGGGGCGCGGATCGCGGATGATGAGTTCGGCTAGGAGAGGTATCGCCGTATGATCTTTGAAGTTGCCCAAAGCGATGATGGCGTTGCGCTGGATTGGCTTCTTGCCCCGCCATGATGAAGCGTTGTCCCCGTATCTGGCTTTGTATTCCCGGTTGGATATCGTAAGCAGCGGTTTGAGCAGCGGCTTGACCAATTCCGGGTCCGGCTGCAATTCGGGATGATGGGTAGAGTTGATCTTGCGATTCTTCGGACAGACGACCTGACAAGTATCGCATCCATAGAGACGGTTGCCGATCTTCTTCTTGAATTCATCCGGCAGCAGATCCTTGGTCTGTGTAAGGAAGGAGATGCAGCGCTGGGCATTCAGCTGCCCCGGTCCAACCAATGCACCGGTCGGACATGCATCGATGCAGATCGTACAATCGCCGCACCCCTCGGTGATCGGCTCATCCGGCGGGAAGGGAATATTCGTGATCATTTCACCGAGATAGACCCAGGAGCCGTACTCCGGGGTGATGATCGCACAGTTCTTCCCCGACCAGCCGATCCCCGCCCGCTCTGCAACCGCCCGATCGACCAGGGCTCCGGTATCGACCATGCTCATAAAGCGCGCATCAGGAACGCGCTCAGCGATCCATTCCTCGAGCCGCTTCAGCCGCTCGCGCAGCACATGATGATAATCCTTCCCCCATGCCGAGCGGGCCAGGATGCCGCGGTATGCGCCCGGCTCCGAACGCGGCGGGTTGGACATCTTAGCTGGGTAAGCCACGGCGATCGAGATGATCGAACGCGCCTCGCTCATATTAAGCGACGGATATACCCGCTTCTCGATATCCGGTTCTTCAAATCCAGACTCATACCCCTTGCGGCGGCGCTCGATCAACCGCTCCTTGAGCTCAAAGAAGGGATCTGCTGTCGTGAATCCGATCTTATCTATGCCTAAAGACTTCGCCGCCTGTTTGATCTCATCTTTAAGCTGCTGCCAAGCTGCTGGTTTGGCCTTATTCGCTGTTTCTGCAGGGGCCATAAGCAGATCCCCCTTTCTATTGTGAGTTTTGATCGTACGGTGTGATGCCTTAGTTGTTCAGTGACTGAATCGCCTCTCTCGCCAACGCATCACAGCGGTTATTCCATTCATTGTCGCTGTGACCCTTCACCTTGATATAAGTGACCTCGTGGATGTCCATCAGCTCCAACAGCCTGATCCACAAATCCTGGTTCTCAACGGGTTTGCCCTTGCTGTTCTTCCAGCCGTTCTGCTGCCATCCGATGTACCACCTCTCACGGAAGCAGTTCACCAGATATGCTGAATCGCTGTAACACTGAACCTTGCAAGGCTCCTTCAGCATCTCCAGCGCTCGAATGACAGCGGTAAGCTCCATGCGGTTGTTCGTTGTCTCGGGTTCCGCACCGGAGATTTCTTTGATATGCCCTTTATACATCAGCACAGCTGCCCAGCCTCCGGGGCCGGGGTTCCCTGAGCAAGCACCGTCCGTATAGATCACAACCTCTTTCAAGATCACTGCTCCTTACCGTTTTGTTTCCGATGTGCTTAAATTTATAAATGAATGAACATCTTAAATATCGCCGATCTTCGACACCGGCCACAGGATGAAGTCCGCCTTGCCTTTGATCATACCCTTAGGAATCCAGTTGATCAGCGGATTACGGCTGTCATTGCTTTCGCCGCGGCGGCGGTTATCCCCCAGGACAAAATACGATCCTTCAGGCACAACGCCCGGACCCCAATCCCCATCTTCGATCTTCGAGCTGGTGTAAGGCTCGTCCACCGCTTCCCCGTTCCGATAAAGCACGCCGTCAACGATCTCCAGGGTGTCCCCGGGAACGCCGACGATGCGTTTGACGAGGTATTTCTCCCGGCCGCCCAACGGATTCTCCAGAATGACGATATCCCCCACCTGCGGTTCGCGAATCAGATAGACCAATTTATTGACAAAAAGCCATTCCCCATCCGAAAGCGTTGGATCCATGGAATGACCTTCTACTTTCGACAGATGAAAAACAAATTGATTCAGCAGGAATACGATGACCACAGCGACAACCAGCGCCTTCAGCCAATCGAGCAATTCCCGCACGGCTTGCGATGTGCCTTGCGATGCACTTTGATTCATCCGATCACCCGTTCATGGATTTCCATTCTTCATAATAATGATAGGCTGTATGCTCCTCGAAGGGCGTCCTTGCTTCTTGCACGCGCTGCAGGAGCTTCTTCAGTCCTTGTCCGACTTTATGTTCCACAAGAGATGAGTAATGGTACAATCTGCGGTGTTCTGCATATTCATCCTCATCGACGACCACAATCTCACCGTCGGCCGTTCTAATCACATCGAGGTCATAGTCGATATACGTGATCGTATGGTGAGTAGCATCTTGATACGGCGGCGAGGCTACATTGCAATAGAATCGCACGCCTTCTTCTTCAAGCAAAGCCACGATGTTATACCATTCACCCGGTATGAAAAAAGAAACGCCAGGAACTTTACTCGTCCATTGGCTGCCATCGGCTTCTGAGATTAACGTCTGTTCATTGATCAAGATGAGCATCTGCTCCGCCGCATGTTCCGGCAGCAGCAATTGCTGCGGCACTAACCAGTTCTCATACCAGGTGCGATGGATGTGCCCGTTATGCTTAAAGCTCTTGATTACGTAACGCTCATAATCCGGCTTCATCCCGATCGCTTCCTTTACATATGGAGCTCAGCGCTTCTAGATTGAGCTTGCTTGAACTTGCACTTTTTGCACTTTAATAATAAGGTAATCATAATTATTTCAGAAAAGCAACACAATGTTTAAAGAATACCCGCCAGTAAAAACCATATAAAAAAAAGCCCCTTACCGGGGCAAGTAATCCGTCTATCAGCCGTTTACGATACGCAGCGAAGCGATTCCTGACATGAAATCCTTCGCCTGATAACCAAGCGACTCATAAAAGGAGCGAAGATGCTCATTGTGCCTGTCCAAAGCGATCATGATTTTGTTCACCTTGCGGTTCTGGAATCGCTTGTCCAGATGGCGGATCAACGTGCGGCCGATGCCGCGGTTGCGATGGCTGACATCGATCGCCAGGCGGTAGTAATATCCTTTGTTATCGTCCACCGTGCCGATAATCACACCGACAACTTGCTGATCAACCTCAGCTACTAAGATTAAGCCGCTGTCCAGCGAAAGCTGATTCGCCAGCGCATCGATCGTCTCCTCGTAGCAGTCCGCTGTCAGCACTTCCGACAACAAACGATTGACGCAAGCATGATCTGAAAGTCGAAAAGAGCGAATGATCATCTCATTAAGCCTCTCCTTCTAAATCGGGTATCCCATACGTGATCGAACCTATGATGCATGCGGTTAGTCGCTTGTGTTTTGCATAGCTGCGGTCTGGAACTGGTGGTAAATCTTCGTGACAGGATGAGTACTGTGAAGGTGTATAAGCTCTAACCTTGCTTCTGACATGTTACGGAATCATTGGCGGATGGTCTGTGACATATGTTTCCTAACGTGCGAATCGCTAATTGCTTTTAATATTATACGACATTAGCCGACATTGTCCTTCCCCAGAATCAAAAATAATTAAAAAATCATTAATTCCATTGTGAAAACGCTTTATTTTAAGCGCTTTCTTGTCTTTTTTTGAACAGGATGAAAGGTTGAGGATGAAAAAGGAAGAACAATATAAAGAAATTATGAAGAATATGGAACGCATGAGTTGGAGAGCCTATCATTTGTCGAAGGATTGCCCGAGATTTGTCGATACTTTTGAAACATAAGTATTGATTTATTATCATAAGTAGGCGATAATACATTTAGAAAAACCTACATATCGTATAGGAGGTTGTATACAATGGCACATCAACTGCCACCACTGCCGTATCCGAACAATGCTCTTGAGCCTTATATCGATGAGATGACGATGATGATTCACCATGATCGCCATCATAACACGTATGTGACCAACTTGAACAAAGCACTGGAAGGTCATCCTGAACTGCAAAGCAAGTCCGTTGAAGAACTGATCAGCGATCTCAATGCCGTACCGGAGTCGATCCGTACAGCGGTGCGCAACAACGGCGGCGGCCATGCTAACCACTCCCTGTTCTGGACGGTCATCGGTCCAAACGCCGGCGGCGAGCCGACTGGCAGCCTGGCTGAAGCGATCAACGCCGAATTCGGCAGCTTCGAGAAGTTCAAGGAAGAGTTCTCCGCTGCTGCAGCAGGCCGCTTCGGAAGCGGTTGGGCATGGCTGAGCCTGGACAACGGCAAGCTCGTTGTTCACAGCACGCCGAACCAAGACAGCCCGCTGATGGAAGGCAAGGTGCCGCTGCTCGGTCTTGACGTTTGGGAGCACGCTTATTACCTGAAATATCAGAACAAGCGCCCGGATTACATCGCTGCATTCTGGAATGTGGTGAACTGGGCAGAAGTTCAGAGAAGATATGACGAAGCGAAGAAGTAATCTGCGCTGATCACAAAACATGGCTTCTCACGACCCTTAGGGGTTCGTGGAAGCCATGTTTTTGTGGGGTCCTCTATTCGGTTTAACCTATGGCTGCTGCCGGGGTGCCTTGACTTGGATCGTTACTTCGGTGCAGTACCGCTCCTCAGAGCAGCGATCACGGAGTCCGCGAAGGGATGCCCGCTTCCCTCATAAGCGCGCACCGTCTCCTCGACATCATAACTTACGCGGCGCAGCGTGATGCTGTAATCCCGGCCGGCGGCTTCGATCAGCGCATAGGAACTGCGGGGATTGCCGTCGAAGGGAAGCCCCACGCTCCCCGTGTTCACCAGCACTTTGCCGGACAGATGGCGGATATACGGCTGATGAATATGGGCGTACACCGTGATCTGGGCATCGGTGTCCGCGAACATGCGAGCCATCTCTTCCTCAGATGCATCCGGCAGGATATTGTCCAGGATGTTCTGCGGATTCGCATGGACACAGCGCAGCTTTAGCTCCGAAGTCAGCTGCTGTTCATGCATGAATGGCAGCTCAGCCAGATACGTAAGCTGCTCTTCCGTAAGCCGCGCCCTCGTCCAAGCCATCTCTTCCAGGATCGCGGCTTCATGCTGCGAAGACTTGGCGAAGCCCGGCTGGATCTGACCGCTTCCGACCAATTCATCGATATTGCCCCTGATCACCGTCGTGTTCAGCTTGCGAATCGCCTCCACGCACTTCTCCGGCTGCGGTCCTTTGAAGACCAGATCCCCCAGCACGATGATGCGATCGGCTTGCTGCTCCTCAATATCACGCAGCACGGCTTGCAGCGCCGGATAGTTGCCGTGGATGTCTGCGATTAATGCCACGCGCATCTGCTCTCACTCCTTTATCTATTACGTTAGTCGCCATGATCCTGCAGCAGGTATAGAAGGACATGCTGTCACTTACTCTCCCCGCTCGGAATAATATCGCTCCAATATACGGATAAACACATTCGGCAGCGCCGCCTCCCGCCACGTCTCCCGCGACACCCAGATGACGGACGCCTCCTCGTCGGCCGGGCTGCCATCCGATGGATCGGCATCATAGGCAGCCGCAGCTTCCGCTGCAGCCCCTGCTTCTGCCGCAGCCGCCGTCCCTGCTTGCTGACTCCTGTCATCCTGCTCTCCGCCGGGCAGCTGTTCCAAAGGTTTGCCGAGCAGTTCCTCGATCTCATCCTCACCGCAGACATAAACCCTCAGCTTCCAGCGAATATGGCTGAAGATATGCTCCGCCTCCATATAGAATCGCTCCGACAGGCCGAACTGTTCCTGGGCTTCGAAGGGAAGCAGTTCATGGGGCAGTTCCCACATGCGGGCGAGCAGCCCCTCCGAAGGGCGCCTGCGCAGCATGATCTTGCCTTGCCGCTTACCGGTTCCCTCGATGATATAAACCGCTCTTTCCTCCGGACGCGGCTTCTTCGCCTTGCTCTTCACCGGCAATTCCTCGGCGGCGCCGGCCAAGTTCGCTGCGCAGTGTCCAGCGATGGGACAAGCCGTGCAATTCGGCGAACGCGGCGTGCAGATGGTCGCCCCGAGATCCATCATCCCTTGATTGAACTCCCCCGCTGCATCCTCGGGGATGATCCCGTACAGCATCTGCTCCACCTTGACCCGCGTCGATGCCTTCGCGATATCGTCATATAGAAGGAAGAATCGCGACATGACGCGGAGCACATTGCCGTCCACCGCTGGTTCGGGCAGCCCGAAGGCGATGCTGAGGATCGCCCCTGCGGTATACGGTCCGATGCCGCGCAGCTTGCTGATCTCTTCCCGGGTCTTCGGCATCTTGCCGCCGTACGCTTCCTGTATCGTTCGTGCAGCGATCTGCATATTGCGTACGCGGGAATAGTAGCCGAGGCCTTCCCAAGCCTTCAGCAGTTCCGCTTCCGGTGCTTCAGCCAAAGCAGCGATCGATGGGAACTTCTCTAAGAATCGCTGATAATATGGGATCACCGTATCCACCCTTGTCTGCTGCAGCATGATCTCTGACACCCATATATGATAGGGGTCCTTCGTTCTGCGCCACGGCAGATCCCGCTGGTTCGCCCGGTACCAGCGTACCAGCTGCTCAGCGAACCACTGTTTCTTGAACGCATCCATATGATCTATACAACTCCAATTCAAGCGCGATGATCCATTTCCTTTACCAGATACGTTGCCTCCTGTTCCATTTCTTTATTTTATCATAAACGATTATGAGACCAACTTTAACCCGACCGTCGAAACAAGGATGATGATGATGAACAAGATTCTTCGCCAATCCGCCGATTCCTTGAACCAGAGGATTCCCACGATCGCTCCGCCCGATGCGCCGATCCCGGTCCAGACCGCATAGGCCGTTCCCATCGGCAGCGTCCGCATCGCCAGCGCTAAGCATACGAAGCTGAGACCGAAGCCCGCTGCCAATCCCAGCGCCGACCAGATATCGCGGCGGCGGTGCAGCTGGTTGATCATGATCACGCCTGTCATCTCGAACAAGCCGGCGAGCACCAGCCAGATCCATGCCATCAGCCCTCAACCTCCTGCTTCTTCTCCTCATTGGAGGTGACGAGCTTAAGACCGATCACGCCGATGAGCAGCGTGCCGATCAGGAGAAGCTTGACGATATCCACCGGTTCATCGAAGAACAGGATCTCCGACAGCACCGTGCCTGCTGTGCCCAGCCCGACGAATACCGCGTACACCGTGCCTACCGGCAGATATTTGCCCGCTGCGATCAACGCATAGAAACTGATCACGATGGCGATGATCGTCACGATCCAGCTCAGCACATCATCCGCATGTTTCAAGCCGATCACCCAGACGACCTCGAAGGCCGCTGCGATGATGATCTTCAGCCATTCCTTCGTCATCTTGGACATGCTCTTCTCTCTCCTTATCGCAGTTAACCTCATCATCCCATACAAAAAAGCCCGAGAAACTTGGCAGATACCAAAGAATCTCCCGGGCTTTTGTCCCTCCGTGCCGCCAAGGCTTTCATCCAAACCTCAGCGCGTTCTCTCTCGGTCCAGTCCTGCGGCTCACAGCGGAACCCTAGAGAACTTAATGATGTATGTGATTGATGTATCCCATTATACTCCAACATTGGGCAGATGTCCAAGTTCACTTCATCACCCACATGACGAACAACCCGATCACCGCCGCCCACATCGCTCCTCCGATCGCGATCCCCCAGGCGATCCCGCGGGCGATTCGCAGGGGATCTTCATGCAATTCGTCATATTCTTCCTGCCGTCTGCCTTCCTGCATCTCTTCATTAACCTCCCTATACCGCTTATAGGAACAGTATCGGAAAGCTGCTGCACCCTTATACGAACGACTTGCTATAATATATGTCAACTTAGCTTGGTGATGATTTGAACATTTTTGTGAACAATCGCCTAAACCCTTTGGAAATGATTCGCAATTAGCATACAATGAGGGCAGATAACCTCATGCCAAGCGATCCATTACCTATACATGCAGCAGTACGAAAAAGGCAGGATATTCCATAGTAAAATTACACAATAACATCCATACTTCATACACAAGATGTTAATCCTAAGATCACATAGAAAGGACGGATAAACGGATGTCTATATCGAAGAAACGCGCTGTCATCGCTCTTCTCGCCATTTCTTCCTTGATCTTCACAGCGGCCTGCGGAGACGGGGGTGCGGCACGCCCGAATACCGGCAACAACCAGGACGGAAGCGTCAACGCCGTCTCGGAAGCCCCCGCAGCATACCGCAATTCCTGCATCGGCTGCCATGCCGCAGATCTCAGAGGCAATGTCGGTCCGAACAGCAATCTTCAGAAAGTCGGTTCCAGACTAAGCCGTGACGAGATCGCCGACATCATCGCCAACGGCAAGCCGAACACGCGAATGCCGGCTTTCAGCAAACAATTAAGCGAAGAAGAGATCCAAGAGCTCGCCGACTGGCTGGCTGAGATGAAGTAGCCCTCATCTCGACAACTAGACCGCCGCCATGGAGCACTCCGGTTGCTGTGGGAGTCCCATGTGCGGCGGTCTTTTTCAGACGCATTAAGATGACTGCGCCATGCGGTATTCCGACGGCGTCTTGCCGACGACCTTTTTGAATACCTGGGTAAAATACCTCGGATCCTGATAGCCGACGAGGGGCGCGATCTGGAAGACCTTGATCTCCGAGTTGCGCAGGATAGAGCAAGCCTTGTCGATCCTGTACTTGGTGAGATATTCCAAGAACGTGCAGCCCATCACTTGCTTGAACAGCACACAGAAATGACTGCAGCTCAGCCCCACCAGCTCCGCCACCTCATCGATCCCCAGATCATGGTCATAATGCTGCTCTACATAGTCGAGCACCTTTCGCACGATCGCCTGCGCATCCACGCGCTGATCCTGTTCCGTCGCTTGCTGAATCCATCGGCGGAACTGCTCCCGAATCTCTGCGATCATCTCTTCCAAGGTCACCAAGGAGGTCAAACGGCTGAGCAGCGGCTCCAGCTGCCCATGCTGCATCTGATGGTAAGCATCCAATTGGCGGTGAAGCATGACGACCAGCTGGATCAAGATATGAAGCACAGTCTGCTTAGGCGCAGAAGCGCTGCTCAGATCCCTCTCCAGTGCCGCTAGTCCCCGGTCCACCCGCGGCCAATCCAGCGTTCTCAGGGCATCTGAGAGCTCCTTCTCCAGCTGCAGCGGGTAATGGACGGGCACTTCCTCTCCCTGTGCCAAAGCCGCTCCATCCTCCTGTCTTTCACCGTCCATGTACACCTTCTCCTTGCCGTAAGTGAAGCGGCGGTACAAGGCTTCGCGGCAGCTCTGATAACTCGCCTGGAGGCTGTCGATATGCTCGAAGCGGCGGCTGATCGCCACGGACACCGAGAGCTTGGTGCACTTCTTGATCGTCTCGATCAGTTCGCCGGCGATCCGTTTCATCTCTGCGGCGTCGATTCCTTGCATGATGTAGATCCACTCGCCGTTATGATAAGGGAATACCGTGAAGCAGCCGCGGGCCATGAGGTATTCATTCAGGATATTGTTGACCGCAAAGTTCCACAAGCGCCGTTCCTCCGCGCTCCAACCAGCGATCACGGCCTCGTAATCGTCCAGGTTGACAAGCCCCATATAATAGGGCGAACGCAGCTCCCACTCGTCTAGCCAGTAATCCTGACGAAACTGACTATACGGCAGGCCGTCCCTTCCTTCGATCAGACCGTAGAACATGCGCTCGCGCACCAGTGAAGACAAGGATCGCAGAGATCGACGCAGTGTGTCCTGTTCCTGCGACGTCTTCCTCCGCTGTTCGATGCGCTCCTTCGCTTGGATGAGCACCTCCTGCAATTCATCGTGATCGATGGGCTTCAGAAGATAATTAAAGGCACCATGCTTAATCGCTTCACGGGCGTACTCGAACTCTCCGTAACCGCTCAATATGATGAACATGACATCCGGATCTTGCTCCATGACCGTCCGCATTAATGTAATCCCGTCGATCGAGGGCATGCGGATATCGCTGATGATGATGTCCGGCCGCTCCTTACTCACGATCTCCAGCGCAGCTTCCCCGTTCCTGGCCGAACCGGCGAGTTTAAGCCCCAGCGCTTCCCATGGGATCACCTTCGTCAGACTGCGCAGGATGATCGGTTCATCATCGACGATGATGACTTTGCACACCGCTTCGCTCATATCAGATTCCCTCCCAGCTAAGATCTGCTGCCTGCTCAGCTTTGCTGCAGGGCTTCCCTTATCCGCTTCTCCCTGCTTCTTCCCGTTTCCTCCAGCTTTCCTCTGCTTCTTCCCGCTTCAGATTTACCCCGCTTCTTCCCCGCTCTTCCTGCTTTCACGGCTTCTCCCCGCTTCTCCCTTACCTGTTCTCCCTGAGTTTCCAGTAGGCAGTCGACGCTGCATCCAGCTCCCGCAGCGCTTCCTCGGGTGAAATCTGCAAGTTGATCAAACGATCCACCACGCTGAGGAAGGACTTGGTGACTTCCGGTGACAGCACATTATCATAAGCGATGAAGGTCTCGGTCCCTTGCTCCATTAACTGATGAACCTGCACGAATACAGGTCCGGTCTGCGACGGATCGATCGGGATGGCCATGGAGGGAAGCCGCTGCCCTTCATATACGATGCGCGCCTGTACTTCTTCGGTGTACATCGCCGCTAGAAGATCATAGGCCGCTTCCTTCTGCTTCTCCGTCAGATTGGATGATAAAGCGATGCCGATCGTATAGCCCCCCGTCAGGCTGCGCGGTTCACCCGGCCTAAGTGAAGGAAACGGCATCACGCCGATCTGATCCTCGAAGCCGCCCGTGCCTTCCGCATCCCGGAACATCGTGATGTCCCAGCTGCCGTTCACATACATCGCCGCCCGGCCGCTCGTGAACAAGCGGATCGCTTCCTCCGTTGAGAGATCCGAAGCATCGCGGTTAAAAGCGCCGTCCTCAGCCAGCTGCTGAAGGGCGGTCAAGGCCTTCAAGTAGTGCTCGTTATAGAAAGAAGCCCCGCCTTCATAGGCAATGCGTTCGATCAATTCAGGACCGGCATAGCGATCCATCAAGTAGTGGGCGTAGATCGCTCCCGGCCACAGCTCCTCGTTGCCCAAGGCAAAGGGGATATAGCCATGCTCGCGCAGCACATCCGTCACATGGAAGAGCTCTTCAATCGTCTTCGGCGGCGTCAGCTGCAATTCTTCGAACAGCCTGCGGTTGTAATAGACCGGCTCGGCATGCCCCTCGAAAGGCAGGCCATAGACCCGGTCGTCGAAGGTCCAGAGCCGCAAATCATGGAAATGCAGGTCCAATTCCTCAACCAGCGAGGTAAGGTCCATCAGCCGCGCTGATCTTGCATAGGGTTCGAGCTCCGCTCCCCCGAACAACACGAACAGATCCGGCGGCGTCCCCGTGACCATCTCGCTCTTCAGCTTCTGTTCGCGATGAATCGTCTGATCCAGTCCTTCAAAGTTCACCTTCACATGGGGATGCTCCTGTTGAAATTCATTCACCACATCCAGGAATATGCGATAGAGGGGCTGTTCATGCTCTTTCGTCCAGATATGGCGAAAGGTGAGCGTGACCTTCTCAGGCTCCGGTTCCCCCAAGGGCTCCAAGCTGCCCTGCATGCTGTAGAAGATCACCGCCCACATCACCAATGCATAGAGCAGGATCCAGCTGTATTTTCGAATGAGCCTCATCCCATCCCCTCCCTGGGCTTGTCCAACACCGCCCGCTCCAGCTGCTCCTCCTGCGGCAAGATCTTCGGTACGCGGATACGCACGATCGAGCCTTCGCCCGGCGAGGAACAGATCATCATTCCGTAGGGGCTGCCGAAACGGATGCGGATGCGCTCATGAACATTGCGAAGGCCCACGCCGCTGTCCTTGTACTTCTTGTCCACGGGCCGCTCCCACAGGTTTAGGAGCACCTGCTCATCGAAACCGGGGCCGTTATCGATGACTTCGATCAGCACTTCCTGGGCGGCCTCGATCGCCCGGATCTGGATGAAGCCCGTCTGTTTCATGGGTTCGATGGCATGGTACAGGGCATTTTCGACGAGCGGCTGGACGATCAGCTTCTGCGTTAACACCGGCTCCAGATGCGGCGGCAGATCGATGTCGAATTCGAACCCGTCCTCGAAGCGGAACTTCTGGATATTCAGATAATGGCGAACATGCTCGAACTCAGTGCTGAGCGGGATCAGCTCCTGGTTCTCGCTGATGCTGATGCGGAGCAGCCTGCCCAGCGAGACGACCATCTTGCTGATATCCTTGTTGCCAGCCATGACAGCCATTGAGTTGATCGATTCCAAGGAATTGTAGATAAAATGCGGATTGATCTGCGCAACGAGCGCTTGCAGCTCCGCCTCCTTCTTCCGTTCCTGCTCCACCTTCACCCGCTGCAGCAGTTCCTCGATCTGACTGCTCATCTTGTTGAAGCCGTGTACGAGCATATCGGATTCATCGCTCTGCGACCTGCCGGCCGGGATGCGCGTGAACACCCCCTGCTCGACACGGCGCATGCCATTGACTGTACTGCTTATGCTGCGGATCAGACGCGAGACGAAGAAGCGGTCGAAGATCCACGCCGACAACAGCGAAAAAGCTGCCAGGATCAGCGCCGTATTGCGAATCGGTGCAGATTCGGCCTGTAAGACTTTCGTCGGGGTAATCGCGATCAGATACCAATTCGGGTTATAAGAAGGAAGGTATGTGATGAGGGATTCCTCGCCCAAATAGTGATCAATATAGGAATTTCTCTCCTGTGACCGAGAACGCAGGAAGGGGAAGCGCACCTCTTCCCCCATATGCTCGCCGGACTTGTCATAGACGATCGCCCCGCGGTGATTGACGAGCAGCACATCGCCGCTCTCCATCGTGGCTGTATCATAGAAAACCTGTTCCAGCAGCTCAGCCTTCAAGGTGATCACCAGTGCTCCAATGTCGTGAAGGGAATAATAATCCTTAATCACACGGGCATGAACCAACACTGGGCGGTCCGCGATGAGTGATCCATTCTCCCCCGGCCCCGACCATACCGGCCGTCCATCCGCAGACTCCATCTCGTCATACCAGGGTTGATGAATGATTTCTGACCATGGCCTGTCTTCGTTATAACTGTACACCAGTCGATCCATCGAATAGAGGCCGAAGGACTCGATCATCGGGTGGTGGATGAGCAGGTTGTTGATCTCCTGCCTCATATCATGATCCAGTTCCACGTCAGGATGTTTAAGCAGACGCTGGATCACCGGCTGCGTAATCGCCGAATTCGAGATCGTCGTGATCTCGTTCAGCGCAAACTTGAGCTTGCGGTCCGTCTCCATGAGGGAGACCATATAGAAATTGCTCGATTGCGTCTCGATCGCATTGGAGAAGATCGTATACGAGATCGTCCCGATCGAGATGACCGGGATAAACACCAGGAGAATGTTCGCCAGCAGAATCTTGGGCCGGAGCTTCAGCATAACCCACCCCTTATCTGTAAACGCATTCAACTAATGTTTATCCCAATATCCTGATATTGTCAATGTCATCCATTCATCACCACGGCATCAGCTTTTGACCGCTCCGGAAGTCAGTCCCGCGATGAACCAGCGGCTGAAGAGCAAGAACACGATCAGCAGGGGCAATGTTGCCATGAATGTCGCCGACAGGATCATGCCGTAATCCAGCCCGTCGCGCGTATGGAACAATTGCTGCAAGGCAATCTGAATCGTATAGTGACTCCGGTCCTTCAATACGACGAAAGGCCAGAAGAAATCATTCCATGTGTTCATGAAGGTGAAGATCCCAAGGGTTGCATAGGCCGGCGTGATGATCGGCACCACGATTTTGCTGAAGATATGCAGATGCCCTGCGCCGTCGATCCGTCCGGCTTCCAGAAGTTCAGAATTCACCGCGCTCGAGATATATTGGCGCATCCAGAAGATGCCGAAGGCGTTCACCATCGCCGGTACGATAACCGCATAATAAGTATCGATCCAGCCCAGTTTCGCCATGATCACATAAGTAGGCAGGACACTGAGTTGTGTCGGTACGAACAGCGTGCCCAGCACGAAGATGAACAGTGTGCGCTTGAACTTGAATTCATACTTTGCAAATGCATATCCGGCCAGCGAACAGAACAACAGCACGGACAAGGTCACCGCCGATGAGATCATGACCGAATTAAGGATCGCTGTCCAGAACTCCGTCTTCGACAGCGCTCGCTGAAAGTTTTCGACGAATTGATCACCAATCGTAACTACGGGCGGAATCCGGGTAGCCGCTCCCCTGCCGTTGGAACCGATGACGAACATCCAATAGAATGGGAAGACCGAAATGATCGCGCCGGTGATTAAGAACACATAATATAAGACCTTCGTGATCACTCCGGGTTGATCACCCTTCGTCTGCATCACAATCCACCTCCGTCATCCGTACCGCCGATGCGGCGCGTTGCCGCGATGTTGATTAAGGAGAAGATGATGGTGAAGAACAACAGGATCACCGCCGTTGCCGCTGCCGTTCCGAAGAACGAATTGCTGAAGGCCTCGGTATACAGATAGATGACCATCGTGATCCCTTCGGAGCGGGTGGAACTTGTCCCGGACTGACCTAAGTAGACATACGGCTCCGTAAACAGCTGCAGCGAGCCGATCGTCGACATCATCACGGTGAACAGCACGAAGGGTCTCAGCAGGGGCAGGGTAATCCGGGTCATGATCTGCCAGCGGTTCGCACCGTCGATCCTCGCCGCTTCATAGAGATCCGTCGGTATGCTTTGCATCCCTGACAGATAGATGATCGTGTTGTATCCCGTCCACCGCCACATGATCATCGTTGCGATAGCGATCTTGACACCCCACCAGCCGGACGTCCAATTGACCGGGTCCACGCCGAGCAAGCCGAAGAACCAGTTCACCATGCCGCCGGAGCTGAACAGCGCGCTGAAGACCAGCGTTACAGCGACGATCGACGTGATGTTCGGCATGAAATAGAGCACGCGAAAGGTCTTCTTAAAGCGGGTGATCTGGGAATTCAGGAATGCAGCCAATACAAGTGCCAGCATTAGCTGGGGAATCGTCCCCATGGCACTGATCAGCAGTGTATTGGTAAAGGAAGTCCAGAAGATCGGATCTTCGACAACAAATTTGAAATTCTGCAATCCGACATATTTCATCGGCCCCAAAGCATCCCAGCGGAATAAGGACAGATACAGGGTGAAAATAATCGGATAAAGGCCGAAAATGGCGAATATTACGAAAAAAGGCGATATGAACAAATAAGCCGTTAGACTGCTTCTTCTTCTCTCCGTCAGCCAGATGCGTTTCTGTGCCGTGCCGGCAGAGGATGGAACCGTCTGTGGCATAGGACACCTCCATCATGCGAGTAGTAGGAAGAGTTCGCCGAGAGCAACACTGCTCCGGCGAACTCAGTCTAAAAAGGATCTATAGAGGGAAGGGAATATCTTGGACCATATCCCGCAGCCGATATGGACTGCGATTATTGACTGCGCTCGATCAGGCGCAGGATCTTATCAAGGGCTGCGTTCCATTCCGCTTCTGGATCGGCACCTTTCTCCTGAACGTTCTGCAGCGCCTCCTTGATGTAAGCATCCGTCTGGTCGTGCAGAGGTCCGTAGTATACCGGAGCCACGCGAGTCGCAGCTTTACCGAATTCAACAGCGGACTTCTGACCGCCCAGGAACTCATCCGTGAAGTCTGCGAACTCGGGCTCATCGTACACCGAAGGAATCGACGGCATCAAACCTTTGGTCTGGAAGGACTTGATCTGGCCTTCCTTGCCGACCATCCATTCGATGAATTTGTAAGCTTCCTCAGGATGCTTGCCTTCCTTCGGCAACACGAGGAAGGAACCTCCCCAGTTACCCGAACCTTCCGGAAGCTGAGCGATTCGCCACAGACCGCTGGTGTCAGGACCGCCGCTCTTGATATTGCCCAGCATCCAAGCCGGACCGAGAACAACCGCGTGATGGCCGTCGTTCATACCCTGCGTCCATTCGGTGGACCACAGTCCGTGCGAGCTTACCCATCCTTCTTGAATGCCTTTGACGGTCAGATCATAAGCCTTGCGCACCTGCGGATTCTGATCGCCGATGAAGGAGCCGTCTTCCTTGCTGTAGTAGATCTCCCCGTCGGATTGGTCGCGGACAGCGTTGTAGATCAGGTCGCGCGAATCCACGAAAGGCTTGCCCATCTTGTCGGAGTATTCCTTCGCTACCGCAGTGAATTTGTCCCAAGTATCGATCATTGCGGTAACCTCTTCCGGATCCGTTGGCAGACCTGCCTCTTCGAAGAGGTCGATGCGATAGTAAGCAACGGTAGGACCGATATCCGTCGGCAGCCCGATCTGGAAGGAGCCGTCCGGCGAAGACGCCTGTGCCCATTTCCAATCGAGGTACAAGTCCTTGACATTCTGCGCACCGAGATCGTTCAAGTTATGGAACTTATCTTGTGCTCCGATGAAACGCTCCATAAAACCGATCTCCAGCTGGAAGATATCCGGTGCCCCCGAATTAGCTGAAAGCGCTGTCGTTAAGTTGTTGTGGTGGGCAGTCTGATCCCCCGTGTTCTGCACGGTGATCTTGATATGCGGATTCTCAGCCATGTACTCCTGAGCCAGTTCCTCATAGTTGACGTTCCCAAGCGTCCAGAAGGACAACTCGATGATCTCCGTATTCGATGGAGTTTCATTGTTATTGTTGTTGTTCGCTGGCTGAGGATCGTTGCCGCCTTTGTTGTCATTGCCGCCGTTTGATCCGCCGCCGGTGCAAGCAGCCAGTGCGAAGATCAGGGCAATAACCAAGGCGAGAAAACTTCTCTTCCTCATCTTGCTCATCGTTCTACCCCTTTCTAATCTATTAGTGATAAGTGCATTTCTCCTCTTCATCATAAAAAAACCTCCCCATTTTGATGAGGAGGCAATCTTTCGATATCAGGTTGAAATTTTTTGTCTATGTAAAGCGTGTAAGGTGAATATATGTTGCAGTAGCTATATTTGACACTACTGACATTCACCTGTATGATGGATATGTCGTGTTTATAACATCTGTGTCATTACATCATAGAGAAGCAGCGAGGTTATGTAGTCATGCTCTTGAGAGATGATCGGTTTAAGGGTTATCGACTGCAGCATTTGCAGAAGGATGTTATCTCCGGTTTCGTCGTAGGGATCGTCGCCATTCCATTAGGGATGGCGTTTGCTATTGCTTCGGGGGTCAAACCTGAGTACGGTCTTTATACGACGATTATCGCCGGGATCATCATTTCGCTCTTAGGGGGGTCCAGGTTCCAGATCGGCGGACCGACGGGAGCTTTCATCCCGATCCTGTTCGGGATCGTCATGCAGTACGGGTATGAGAATCTTCTCATCGCAGGATTCATGGCGGGGATCATGCTCATCCTGATGGGTGCCTTCCGCTTAGGAGGCGTGATCAAGTACATTCCCCGGCCTGTGACGATCGGCTTCACCGCGGGAATCGCCGTCATCATCTTCACTGGACAGATCGGCAACTTCCTGGGTTTGACCGGGATGGAGCGGCATGAGGACTTTATCTCCAATATGGGAGAGATCGCTTCCCACATTCATACGATCAATCTGTACAGCGTGATCACCGCTTTGATCTGTCTTGCCGCGATGCTCATCATTCAGAGATATTTCCCCAAAGTACCGGCTTCTTTGTTCGGACTTTTCGTTTCCAGCATCACCGCCTACTACTTGTTCCCGGGCAAGGTGGCAACCATCGGTTCCACTTACGGCGGCATCCCGAGCAAACTGCCCAGCTTACAATTTCCTGAGATCACGTGGGACCGCATCGAGATGCTTCTGGTGCCGGCCTTCACCATCGCCATGCTCGGCGGCATCGAATCCCTGTTATCAGCCGTTGTCGCTGACGGCATGACGGGTACCCGCCATAACAGCAACAGGGAATTGATCGGGCAGGGGATTGCTAACGTCGTCACACCGCTGTTCGGCGGTATACCCGCTACGGGAGCGATCGCACGCACGGCGACGAATATCAGAAGCGGTGCGATATCGCCGTTATCCGGGGTCATACACGGCGTGGTCGTCCTGCTCGTGCTTCTGCTGTTCGCACCGCTCGCCTCGAACATCCCGCTGGCGGCGATGGCACCGATCCTCATGGTCGTCGCTTGGAACATGAGCGAGCGCTATGAGTTCGCCCACATCATTCGGACGCGCAGCGCCGATACCATCGTCCTGCTGGTCACCTTCCTGCTCACGGTCTTCACCAGCCTGACGACGGCGGTGCCCGTTGGGATCGCGCTGTCCATCGTCATCTTCGTCAAACGCATGACCGAGATCTTGACGATCGCTAAAGTCGGCACCGGCGCCGGTCAAGAGCAGGACGATGGCAAAGAGATGACCGACGGTGAATCGGCGGTCTCCGACATCTTCGAAAGGCAGCGCAGCTGCCCGCAGATCGATATCTTTAATATCGAAGGGCCGTTGTTCTTCGGCGCAGCGAATATGTTCGAGAAGTCGATCATGAGGGAAATCCAAAGCAAGCCGAAGGTGCTGATCCTGCAGCTGACGGATGTGCCGTATATGGATACGACCGGAGAAGGCAACTTATCCAGCATCGTCCGACACTTCAAGAAACAAGGCGGCACCATCGTCTTATCTGGACTGCAAGAGCAGCCGCGGAAGCTGCTGGAGAAGACCGGCCTCTTGAACTTGATCGGTGAAGACCACATCTTCGCCGCAACGGAGGACGCGGTGAACTTCGCACTGAGCAAGGTGGATGCCTCATCCTGCGCGAACTGCCGACAGATGGCCTTCCCGAAGTGCAGCCTCCTGTCCGAGTCTGCCATGCGTGAAGTCAGCACAGCATCCGCCCTCCTCGAAAGCAAGCAAAGCAAGCAGTTGTCGTAACCTGGTTGTCGAAGAAGGTTAAGGTTAGCATATAGCACGAGATCACATTGGCAGGCATCATTCGTACTTGGTTACCAAATAAGCTGTCCCCTGTGCTTACGAACGTTCCCGCTCACCGCGAATCGGCGGCTGAGTCATTCACGTTCAGCTCAGCTGAAAAACTGAGAAGCACATCGGGACAGCTTTTTTCATGAATCTATCCCCTCTGTCACCACAAATCTCCGCAACACATGCGCTTTACAACAAGATATCCTGGACGCAGCATCTTCCTGATCAATTCCCCAATCATATTCAAAATCCATGGCTGCTGAATCGACTGCCGATCACTACTCGATCAATTCTCGATCACCACGAAAGCCGCTGCAACATCTTGGGTATGGGTGATCGTAAGATGGATCTTAGCCGTATGATCCAGCCCGGCCCGGATCAGCGCTTCTTCACGCACGGTGCAAACCGGCTTGCCGGTACGAGCATCATTGATGATCTCGATATCCTGAAAACTTAAGCCCGCTCCGATTCCGCATCCTAATGCCTTAGCCACGGATTCCTTGGCCGCAAATCGGCCCGCTACGAACTCCGCCAATCGGGCTCCTTGTTTAAGTTCCGCCGCCTCTCGTTCTGCGGGCGTCAGGATCCGCTGCAAAAACCGCTCGCTAGACGCCTTCCCAAGCAAATCCTGGATGCGGGAGATCTCCGTCAGATCCGCACCTATACCGGCTATCATGAATCCATCACCTCAGATACGACCTCAAGCCATCTCATATGCCCGGGATGGGAGAGCGCTTATGTTCCGTGCGCAGATATTGCTGCTCCAGCTTCTCGCGTGCTTGCGGGTCAATCTCCTTGCCTTCGAGATAATCATTGATGATATCGTATGAGAGGCCGAGCTCCTCTTCATCCGTCTGACCATCCCAGAGGCCCGCTGTCGGCACTTTATTGATCACTCGCTCCGGCACGCCGAGGTATTCCGCTAACATGGCAACCTGACGTTTGTTCAGCGAGGCGAGCGGCATCAGGTCGGCAGCGCCGTCCCCCCATTTGGTATAGAAGCCGGTGATGTTCTCCGCTGCATGATCGGTTCCGACTACGAGCAAGTTTAGATCAAAGGCCAGCGCATATTGTATAACCATGCGGGTGCGCGCCTTAACATTCCCTTTGGCTGCTTTGCTTAGATGACGAGGTTTGCCGAGGGAGCGAAAGGCGACTTCCGTCTCCAGCACGATCTCATCTACGGCTTCGACGATATTGGTCTCCACGGTATGATCCAATTGCAGCGCTTCAGCGATTTCGTAACTATCGCCGATATCCTCCTGCTCTCCATAGGGTTGATAGACACCCAATGTGATATATTCCTGGCCAGTCTCTTCTGACAGCTCATCCGTAGCACGCTTGCACAAAGCTGCAGCAACCGCACTATCCAGACCGCCGCTGATCGCGATCAGCAGTCCGCTTGTCTTCGTCTCCAGCACATGCTTCTTGAGCCAATCAACGCGCCGCCTTACCTCTTCCTCGACATCGATCGTCGGCTTCACGCCTAAGCGGGCGATGATCTCTTGTTGCAAACTCATGCACTCTCCACCTTCCTGATGATCCAATATTCGATCTAACGTATTCGTTCCAACCGTTGATATCTGTATTATCAGTATAAATCGTCAGATCTATATTTCCAAGCGGATCCTGTCCAGTCTGTTCGGATGCTTGAGCTGCTGTCCAAAGGATCATGATGTCCTCTTCATTATGCCGACCGAGGAATTTTATCCGATATTTCGTATAAACTGATCCGAATCAACGGTCCATTCGGGAGTTTTATACGAAAAGTCGTACAAAACGCGCCTAGATTGCGAGCGACACGATGGTTTTATACGAAAATTCGTATAAAAACTTCCTGATTGACGCTCCATGCATATGTTTTATACCAAAAATCGTATAAACCTGCCGACTTGACACTGGCTACACTACGCTTGTACGAACCATAAACCGCTCATTAAAACAGCTGAAAATCAAAAAACATCCTAAGGGCGCCTAACGCAACTATATAAAAACCCTCCCGCTTAACGCAACATTGCGAAGCAGGAGGGCTGTACTGAGCAAACTATATTGCCGATTCATTACTTGCAGTACTTATCAAACGCAGCGATCAGATCAGCAGCGATCTCTTCTGCTGAACGATCTTCGATCTGGTGGCGCTCAATGAAATGCACGAGTTCGCCATGTTTCATCAAAGCGATCGACGGCGAGGAAGGCGGATACGGTGCAAAATACTCACGAGCCTTGGCCGTCGCTTCCCTCTCTTGGCCGGCGAATACGGTGAACAAGTAATCCGGCTTCACATCATGCTGCAATGCGCGCACCACGCCCGGGCGGGCTTGCCCTGCAGCGCAGCCGCAAACGGAGTTGACGACGACGAGCGCTGTGCCGTCCTTCGCCTTCTCGAAGTTCTCCTCTACTTCTTCCGGCGTCAGAAGTTCCTTGATTCCTGCACTCGTCAGCTCGTCGCGCATCGGTTGGATCATATCTTTCATATATAATTCGAAATGCATATTCATCCTGCTCACTCCTTATCCATGTTGGTACACAAAATTTCGAAGATCCGTCACAATCACGGCCTTAGAATCATTATACACAACATGCTCGAGGAGTGAAAGGTTGGTGCAGGATTCGCCTGAAACAGGGATTTGCCATCGATATATTCACTGATCCTTCCGCTTCTCTAACCCATGATCTTCATCATTGACTTTCAAATCCATTCTGTATGCAGCATCTTCGCCTGGATGCATGAACATACCGCTGTGCGGTTTGATTCCCCGCTCAAAATAGTCCCTGTTCTCCCGCGTATGAAAGCCGATATCCTTGAACGGATGCACCCACTGATCACCGGACATCACTGCTGGATCCGTATCTTTGCTCCAATTGTTCAGCGGGGACTCCGGGGAATCGTACATATGGTCGCCGATCACAACCCCGTATTCATTAACGAAAGGTTCCCTTGGTCCTCTGCCGCTCAGGAACTCCTCTCGAAAATTGATCTCATAAGGATCCAGCGTATGATCATCCTTGGCGATCTGTGCCAGCTTCTCTTGGACGTCCTGGTTGCGCGGCGACTCATCCTCATATTCCTTATTCATGACCATAGCGAATCATGCTGATCATTCAGCCGGACGGTTGGGACCGTCAAGCTTCTTGTCGATCTGATTCGGCGCCTTATATTCGCGTCCTTCCTGACGGTTCTCCTGTGCTTGTTTGCGCTGTTCTACGGAACTGTTTGATGTTTCTTTGACCATATCCATCATCTCCTTTCCGCCATTAGTATGTTCAGCAGGAGCCTTTTGTATCAATCCCGCCCGCCTTACGACATACGGCAGTGCCATACCAACAGCGATCAGGAGCAGCTGCACCCATTGGTTCAATGTCAACAATAAGTAAACCTCTCCCCGTTCAAAAAAGGAGATCACAAACCAGCCCAAACCTAATCCCGCCAGCAAGTCACGAGCGATCGTCCCCGTTCCCCATCTGCCGCTTCTCGTTGCATATTGGGCATACAGAACCAACGCCAATGCAATCAACGCAGCATAGATATTCACTGGATGATAGCGATAATACCCGTCGGACAGGGCGATCCCCCAAGGCATTTCGGTGGTGATCCCATACTCCCAGAACATCAGCCGATAGATCCCCCATGTGACCACCGCACCTAACGCCAATGCATCCAGAGCCAATGCTCCGATCTTCCTTGTACTCCATATGTAATAGATAAGGCCTGCTGCAATCCCTAAGAATACACCGAGGGTGCCTCCGGTGTATTTTAAGACACTGAACGGACGCGTCCATAACAAGCTGGGAGATTGCAGAATCGGCGTGAATTTCCATACGAGGATTGCGATGATCGCGGCACTTATGAAGTGGTCGAGCAGTTTGCGAATCGTTTTTTCTTCTGCCTTCAAGCGAACAAGCCGCCATCTTATGACAAAATACGACGCAGCGATGGATAGAATCAGTACGAGCAATTTCATCTGGATCAAGAATGACCATAGTTGGATAATCTCCGGCACGATTGTTCTTCCTTCCTGCAGATCACCTTTTGTGAACCTTAATTACCACAATTGTACATGGTTATTGTGATCTTTCCAACCCGTATTTCGGTTATCTGACTTTATCCATTTTTTTGACAAATTCGAACAAAACCGGACAAGGTAAGAACCCGGGCGCTTTTTTATCCAAACAACCCTTGATTCCACCCGCATAATTCTGGATACTACTGTATCATAAAGAGGTGATCAGGATTGTATGACGTTATCATCATCGGCGGAGGTCCGGCCGGGCTCATGGCGGCCATCTCCGCGAGCAAGCAGCAGGCAAAGGTGCTCTTAGTGGACAAGGGAGATAAGCTCGGCCGCAAACTCGGCATATCGGGCGGCGGGCGCTGCAATGTCACGAATAACCAAGATCTTGACGAACTGATTCGCAATATCCCCGGCAACGGCCGGTTCTTGTACAGCGCGCTTGCCGAATTCAATAATCGGCATATCATCGAATTCTTCGAAGGGCTCGGCATTCCCCTGAAGGAAGAGGACAACGGCCGGATGTTCCCGGCCACGGACAAGGCGAAGACCGTCGTCGATGCCCTCGTGTCCCAAGTGCGCAGACAAGGGGTGCGCATCATGACGAACAGTCCGGTCAAGAGGGTCTTGTACGAAGACGGCTCTGCCGCCGGCATCGAACTGCAGAGCGGCGAACGCATCAACGGCCGCAGCGTGATCATCGCCACAGGAGGCAAATCCGTGCCGCAAACCGGTTCCACCGGCGACGGCTATCGCTGGGCGGAGGAAGCCGGGCATACGATCACGGAACTCTTCCCGACTGAAGTGCCCATCACCCTGACCGATTCCTTCATCCAAAGCCGCGAACTGCAAGGCCTGTCCTTGCGGAATGTGACGCTGTCCGTATGGAACCCGAAGAAGAAGCGGGTGATCTCCCATACAGGGGATATGATCTTCACCCACTTCGGCATATCCGGTCCAATCGCATTGCGCTGCAGTCAGTTTATTTATAAGGTGCAGCAAAAATTCCAAGTTCAGGACGTGCGGCTGACGATCGACCTGTTCCCTGATCAGACAGAGGAAGAGGTGTTCCGTCAGTTATACAGCATCATCAAAGAGCATGCCAAAAAAACCGTCAAAAACGCGCTCAAAGGCGTTCTTCCCGAGCGTCTCCTGCCCGTCCTCCTGCGCAAATCCGGCCTTGACGGCGAACGGACCGGAGATCATGCCAGCAAACAAGGCATCCTGACGATCGCCCAGAAGGCCAAAGCCTTCTCCCTTCATGCGAATGGCACCCTGTCGCTGGAACAGGCTTTCGTTACGGGCGGCGGGGTCAATATCAAAGAGGTCGATCCCAAAACGATGCGCTCGAAGCTGATGCGGGGATTGTACTTCTGCGGCGAGGTATTGGATATCTATGGGTACACAGGGGGTTATAATATAACGGCTGCATTCGTCACCGGATACACCGCCGGCAAGAATGCAGCCTTAGATACTTATGCCCGAACATCGCCGGAGAAATAATCATACGTATCTGCCGACACATCATACAGCGGACCTTCATCGCTTCCAGGAATCTCCGGCACCGGTCCTCCTCCGTCGTTCCCTGCATCGAGGCGGTCAGCATCTCCTAGCCCGTCTCGATGCTCCGCTGACAGCAATGCCCCCTCCTGCAGATCATAAGCCATCTCATATGCCTTCCCTTCTTCAGGCCCTTGCTCGTTCTCGAGCAAGGTGCCGCCGAAGGCCTGGCCGATTTCCAGCGCCGAGGTGATGTCTTCGCGGATGATTCGGATCGCCACCTTCGGCGGCTGTCCGTCCGCTTCCACGAGCGAAGGATCATAACCCAGTTCTTCAAAGATATCCAACGCCTCTAGAGCAGTGCGCATATCAGCAAACTGATATACAATAACCGGATGATTCACACTGTTCATCTCCACCCTATCCTTTCTGAGCAAGATCATGTACATGCAGAATGTTGTTTATCTCAATTCGCCGGCGGGTTTATCATTCCATAACTGCTTCAGCACTACTCGGATAGGTTCTCCTGCGCATCTTGTTCCCATTCAGAAGCACTGCAGTTCCTATAATGCTCCATAGCAAAGGGCCCGACCAGACGGTCGAACCCTTCTCTTGCTTTCACACAAGCTGAGACGACAAGGATTGTCGATTCAGGTTTCCAGTGGCGGAATCAAAGCGTGAGACGATAACATGTATCATTTCAGCGAGTGTGATGGCGGATTTCGAGGCTGAAACAACAAAGATTGTTGATTCTGCTTTCGAAAAATCCGATTCCTCACGTGAGACGACATAAACCATCGACTCCGTGCACGCATGTGCGGCGATTCCTTCGCTTTATACCCACCACATATCGCCAATCGGCTCTTTCATCAGGATCGGCTGCAGATTCTGCACCGCCTTGGTGAAGCCCTCCTCGATCGACATCAAACCGTCCTCGTGTTCGATGCTGATCACATAGTCATAGCCGACAAGGCGAAGCGCGCTGATCATATCCGCCCACACCTTCATATCATGGCCGTAGCCCACCGTGCGGAACTGCCATGCCCGATCCAGCATATTGGAATACGGCTGCATATCGGTGACGCCGTGGATATTTATATTGTTCACATCAAGAGAAGTATCCTTCGCATGGAAATGGTGGATCGCCCCGGCCTTGCCCAGGTAGAGCACCGCTTGCACGGGATCGATCCCCTGCCACCACATATGGCTCGGGTCAAAATTCGCACCGATCACCTCGCCGACAGCTTTCCGCAGGCGCATCAGCGTGGCCGGTGTATGCACGGAGAACCCGCCGTGCAGTTCGATGCCGATCTTCACCCTGCGCTTCTCCGCTTCACGCCCAGCCTCCCGCCAGTAGGGGATGACCTTGTTCTCCCACTGCCAGGCCAGCACTTCCTGGAATTCATTCGGCCAAGGCGCTACCGGCCAGTTCGGATACTTGGCATCCTCCGAATCCCCCGGGCAGCCGGAGAAGGTATTGACGACGGGTACGCCGAGCCGGTGTGCCAGCTCCAAGGTTTTCATAAATGTCTCGTGGGCTTCAGCTGCGATCTGCTTGTTCGGATGAAGCGGATTGCCGTGGCAGCTGAAGGCGCTGATGATGAGGCCGCGGGAGGAGAATTCTCGCTCATATTCTCGCAATTTCGCATCGTCCGCCAACAACTCATCAATCGGGCAGTGGGCATTGCCCGGATAACCTCCCGTACCGATCTCCACCGCCTCAATCCCCTTCGCCGCGACATGATCGAGCATCTCCGGAAGCGGCTTCTTCGAATACAGGACTGTGAATACTCCGAGTTTCATCGTGTGACAGCCTCCTTCTATTTCATTGACCGGTGTTTTATGGGTCAGTTATCGTTTATCAATTAACCACGTTAACTATAGTGCTTGTATTAGTACGTGATTGAGGGCACCTTAACCAACCAGCGTCGGATCCACGGACAGCGTGATCGCCTTGCCGGTACGCGCCGATTCATAGATCGCCTCGAGGATGAGCGTCACGACATATGCTTGCTCAGGCAGCACGAGCGGATCCTTGTCCTCGATGATCGATTCGATCCACATGCGCGCTTCCCGCTCGCCTTCCGTCTCCTTCTTGCCTTCGAAGAAAGCGACGCCGTCCAGATCGGTCTGCACTTTGTTCACATACAATTGGCTGAAGGCCTCACCATTGATGCGCAGCCCCTCCCACATGTCGGCACCGGCTTCCGTGCCGTGCAGCGTCGTCTTCGCCTCACCTTCATTCAAGGTATTCAGCGCCCAGCTCGATTCGAGCATGATCGAAGCGCCGTCCTCCATCGTGATGAAGCCGAAGGCTGAATCCTCGACGGTGAATTTCTTCGGATCCCATGGACCGAAGGCGTTCGCCGCATTCTCGCGCTGACCCAGCTTATGATAGACAGCTCCCAGCACCGTCTTCGGCTTGTAGTTATTCATCATCCACAGGGTCAAGTCCAGCGCATGCGTTCCGATATCGATCAACGGCCCGCCGCCCTGCTTCTCCTCATCGAGGAAGACGCCCCAGGTCGGTACGGCGCGGCGGCGCAGCGCATGCGCCTTCGCATAATAGATCTCGCCCAAGCCGCCGGATTCACAGAGCTTCTTCAGATACAGGCTGTCATCGCGAAAGCGGTTCTGATATCCGATCGTCAATTTCCTGCCCGTGCGCTTCGCCGCTTCCACCATGCGCCGCGCTTCCTCCGCGGTCTTCGCCATCGGCTTCTCGCACATCACGTGTTTGCCCGCCTCAAGGGCAGCGATCGAGATCTCCGCATGGGTATCATTGGGTGTGCATACGTGGACCACATCGATCGACGGATCCTCGAGCAGCCTGCGGTAATCATCATAGATCTTCGCATCCGAAGAACCGAAATCCGCCTTCGCCTGCGCGGCTCTCTCCTCGATGATGTCGTAGAAACCGACGATATCAACTTGCGGCAGCTTCGCCAAAGCCGGCAGATGTTTGCCGACAGCGATCCCGCCGCAGCCGATCATGCCAACCCTTACTTTGTTCATTACTGACATCCCCTTCACTCTCCATCCCTTCGTCGTGTTGATCATACGTTCTTGTGCTTATAAACCATGAATGTTCGTTCATGGATTTCAGTTATAGATTTTCTTGAATCCATGCATAACTCTTGCGCACGCTTTCAAGCGGATCTCCCAAGCATTCATCCTGCTCTACGATCAGCCACTTGGTTCCAATAACGGCTGCTGCGCCTGCTATCTCCCTAAGCGGCACGATCCCCTCTCCCAGCTCTACGGTGAACGGACCTTGTTCCGTCGGCCGGTAATCCTTAAGGTGAATCACCGGGATCCGGCCTTGATACTTGTGGATGTAACCGACGGGATCATACCCGGCCGCATAGGCCCAGCAAGCATCCAGTTCCATCTGCAGAACTTCGGGCGCAGCCGATTCGAACAGCGTATCGATGATCGGCTTCTCCTCCAGCTTCACGCGAAATTCAAAGTCATGGTTATGATAGAGCAGCTGGATTCCTTCCGCTCGGCACCGCTTTCCAATCTCAGCGAGATTACGGCAGACTTCCCGCCAAGCCTCACTTGATGCATAATGCGCTTCGCTCAAGTAGGGAATCGTCAGCGTATGCCCGCCGATCTCCTTCATATAAGCGATTTCTTCTTCTGCATGGGTCAACATGCGCTCATAAGAAACATGATTACTAACAGGTGTTAGATGCAATTCTGCAAGCAGCTGCTTAAGCGCGCCCGCCTCCATCCCATAATAACCGGCGAATTCGACTCCCCGATATCCGATCTCGGCTGCCCGTCTGAGCGTTCCTTCCGGATCCGCGCTCATCGGACCGCGCACGGTATATAACTGCAGCCCAATTGAATAATCCGGCATCCCCGCTGGACCACCTCCTGTGGTTTGTATTCGCTTACCATTAAACCAGGATGATGCCGGATTGACCATGAATGATCTTGCAGAAACATGAACAATCTGGCTGCGACTTAACGATATTCAGCTTGGGATTGGATGCCGGCGATCAGCACAGCGATCATTCTGCGCTGGGTTTCTTCTAAGTTCAGCGGCAAGCCGAACCCGTTTTTTTGTTCCAAAGAAGCAAATCCATGCAGCAGACTGCGCAGGATGCGAACATGATGCACCGCTTCATCCCCCTGTAATCCGTACGGCTCCAGGATCGTCATGATCAACTCCACGACTTGGTAGGACAAACGGATCCATTCTTCCTCCTCCGGCGAAGGGGCAAGCTGTGCCGCTTCATATAATCCAGGGTGCCGCCGGGAAAAATCCAGATACGCCAGACACAGTGCTTCGATCGCTTCTTCCTTGCTTCGCCCATTCACGGCATGCATCAGATGATCGTACAACATTTGAACGGAATAGATCGACAGCTCACGGCGCAGCTCATTCAGTCCCTCGATATGGTTGTACAGCGACGGCGGACGAATGTTCAGGGCCCTGGCTAATCTGGCTACCGTCACTTCTTCGAAACCGTATTGATCGGCCATCTCCGCAGCCGTCCGCAAGATCACCTGCTTATCGATTCCTGCTCTAGGTGACATTTGATCCTCATCCTCCCGCATGCTTTATTGCTCAGAAACACCAGCCCTAGTCGCTGCATCGATGGCTTTTCTCATCGCCGGCAGCGGATCAGCGAGCATCTGCCCATGTCCGACGGCCAGCCATTTTAGATCCAACTCTGACAATTTGCAGGCACTCTCCAAGGCCTTCTGCTTACTCCATGTAGCCCACGCCGGGAACGGAAACAGCGGCCGAAGCATACCGGATACAGCTGCACCGCCGCGCGTCTGAAAGGCGTCGCCGGCGATGAGGATCCCTTCCCTTTCCTCATAGAAGGCCGTATGCCCTGGTGTATGCCCCGGCGCCGCGATCGCCAGAAGCGACCCGATCCGTTCCCCATCCTGGAAAGGATGCACCTTAAGTGATAAGAGCGAGCGGTCAAAACCGCCTCTGATCGGCAGATTCGGCTCCCCGTCATCCAGGGAGAAGTCCCCCGCAAGCAGCCGTGCATCCCTCTTAGAGACCAGCACGGGGACATCCGGCAGCAGCGAAGTTAGATGCTTCAGTGCCCCTGTATGATCCACATGGGGATGCGTCAGCACAATGCGCCGGATCGGTCTTGCGATACTCTCCGCCGTCTGCAGGATATTCCGCCAAGCATAAGGAAGAGCTGCATCAATCAATGTCAGGCCGTCCTCTTCTTCTACAAGGTAACAATTCACAGGAAAAACACGCGGCAGAAAGCCCAACTGATAAACACGCCCTGCACGGGTTATTTTCATCGGTCACTCATCTCCCAAAAACAAAAACTAATGCCATTAGTTTACATGCTAACTAATGGCATTAGTTTTGTCAATATAAGGAAAGGAATTTGGGCGGAAAAACCGCATTCCTTCATATATTCACCATTCTTATACACCCCTCTGCCTCAGCTCGACTTCTTAAACTGGCTGGCATACAGGTCGTAATAGAAACCTCGCTGATGAAGCAGCTCCTCATGCGTGCCGCGCTCGATGATCTCTCCATGGTTAATGACGAGGATCTGATCCGCCTTGCGGATCGTTCCCAGCCGGTGAGCGATGACAAAGCTCGTCCGGCCCTTCATCAACTGGCGCATCGCCGTCTGGATATGCATCTCCGTCCGCGTATCGATGCTGCTCGTCGCTTCATCCAGGATGAGAATCGCCGGATCAGCGAGGATCGCGCGGGCAATCGTCAGCAGCTGCCGCTGCCCTTGGCTGAGGTTCGCACCGCCTGCCGTGAGCATCGTGTCGTAACCCTGCGGCAGCTTCTGAATGAAGCTGTGCGCATTGGCGAGCTTCGCCGCCGCTTCCACTTCTTCGTCCGTCGCCTCCAAGCGGCCGAAGCGGATATTCTCGCGAATCGTGTCCGAGTACAGATATGCATCCTGCAGCACGAGACCGATCCGGCGGCGCAGGCTGTCCTTATCCAGCTCCCGGATATCCGTGCCGTCGATGGTGATGCAGCCCGAATCGATCTCATAGAATCGGGTCAGAAGATTGATGATTGTCGTCTTCCCCGCACCCGTCGGGCCGACCAGCGCGATCATCTGTCCTGGAGAAGCGCGCAGGGAGATCCGATTCAGTACAGGGGCGCCCTTTTGATAGCTGAAACACACATCTTCGAAAACAACCTCCCCCCGCACATCCTTCAACGTTTTCACCGAGCCGCTCTGCTGCTCGTACTCCGATTCCGTATCGATCGTCTCGAATACCCGCTCCGCACCGGCGATGGCCGACTGCACGAGGTTGAACTGATTCGCCAGGTCGTTGAGCGGTCTCTGGAACTGCTTCGAATAGTTGAGGAACGCCACGACGACCCCGACGGATGTCCAGCCTTGGAATGCCATCCAGCCGCCGACTCCTGCCATCAAGGCGAAGCTGATGTTATTCAGCATGTTCATCATCGGGCCGACGGTGCCCGAGAAGATCTGCGCACGTATGCCGGCTTCCGTAAGCGTGGTGTTGATCTCCCTGAACCGGCTGAGCGAGGTCTGTTCCCTTCGGTATACTTGGATGACCTTCTGCCCGGAGATCGTCTCCTCGATGAAACTGTTCAGCTCACCGAGATGCGCTTGCTGTTTGCTGAAGTACTTCCTCGTCCACTTGGCAATCGTCCTCGTGAACAGCAGAACCAGAGGGATCGTCACCATGCTGACCAGCGTCAGCCAGACGTTCAGATAGAGCATGATCGCCACAGATCCAGCAAGGGCCAGGATGCTGGAGATCAGCTGAGTGACGCTTTGGTTCAACGTTCCGGATACGTTCTCGATGTCATTCGTCGTCCGGCTCATCAATTCCCCATGGGTTTGGCTGTCGAAGAAGCGGATCGGCAGAACCTGCAGCCGTTCGAAGATATCCCGCCGCATCTCCTGCACCGTATGCATGGAGACCTTCACCATGATGAATTGCTGCAGCCATGAGGTCAGCGATTGCATGGCATAGACGGCCAATAGAAACAAGCTGAGCCGAACCAATCCCGCATAGTCCCCGGGGATGATATAGTCATCCACCGCCGAGCCCAACAGGTAAGGAGCGATGAGCGAGCATGCCGTCGCAGCGATGGTGCAGAGCAGCACACCGTATAGTCCAGCTCGATACACCCTGAGATACTGCCAGATCCGCTTCAGAGTCCGGGCAGTATTCTTCGGCTTCGCCTTGCTTAGTACGATCCCCCTGGGACCGCCGCCGCGCATGCTGAAGTCGGGACCAGAAGGCGGTGCGCCTGCTCCGGCAGCGGCCGGGCCGGAAGAACCCGCACCCGCCGCCGATCTTCCCGGTTGAAACTGTCCCGGCTGATTAGCCATATCTTGCTTCCTCCTTCCCCAATTGGGACTCGTAGATCTCTTGATAGATTCGGTTCGATGCCAGCAGCTCCGCATGGGTCCCCGAGGCGGCGATCCTTCCTTGATCCATCACCAGGATGGTGTCCGCATCCATGACGGAGGAGATCCGCTGGGCGATCATGATCGTCGTCCGTCCCCGCATCAGCTCCGCCAAAGCCTGCTGCAGACGGGACTCCGTCCCCATATCGAGGGCGCTGGTGCTGTCGTCCAAGATCAGGATCGCCGGCTTAAGGATCAGCGCCCGCGCAATGGCGATGCGCTGCTTCTGCCCTCCGGACAGGTTCACGCCGCGCTGGCCGAGCTGCGTATCATAGCCGTTCGGGAGAGCGGTGATGAAGTCATGGGCTTGGGCTGCCTTCGCCGCGGCGATGACCTCCTCCTCCGCGGCCTCCGGCTTGCCGAAGCGGATATTATCGCGGATCGTGCCGGAGAAGAGGATCGTCTCCTGCAGCACGATGCCGATCTGTCTGCGCAGTTCATACAGATCATGTTCACGCACATCAACACCGCCCACAAGCACGGCACCGCTTGTCGCATCATAGAGGCGCGGGATCAAACCGACCAGGGAGGATTTCCCCGCACCGGTAGCGCCGATGATCGCGACTTTCTGTCCATGCTCTACGGTGAAACTGACATCTTGCAGGACGAGCTCCGATGATGAACCATAGGAGAAGCTGACGCTCTGGAACTCGACCCGGCCCATATCCCCAGCTGCAACCTTCACCGGCTTCGCCGGCGGACGTATCTCTGACTGCGTATTCATCACTTCTAACACGCGATCGGCGGACACTTTGGCACTCGACAGTCGAACCAGCAGCATCGCCACAGAGGACATCGAGAACAGCACTTGTGTCACATAGTTGATAAACGCCACCAAACTCCCCACTTCAAAAGAACCGCCGATGACATCCTTGCCTCCCATCAAGAGGACGATGATGATGCTGACATTCAGGATCAACATCAGGATCGGCATGTTCACGGCCACCAGCCGCTGTGCTCGGACCGCCGTCTGCGTATAATCCGTGTTCGCTCGACCGAAGCGTTTTTTCTCATAATCCGCCCGCACAAACGCCTTCGAGACGCGCATCCCCGCCAAGTTCTCCTGGAGCACGGTGTTCACGCGGTCTAGACGCTGCTGCACTTTGGTGAACATCGGCAAAGCCAGGCGGATGATCATGAACATCACGATGAACAAGAGCGGCACGGAGACGGCCAAGATCCCCGCCAGCTTCGGACTGATGATGACCGCCATGACGATACTGCCGACAGCAAGCAGCGGTGAACGGACGAAGATGCGCAGCAGCATCTGCACCATCATCTGAATCTGGACGATATCGTTGGTCAAGCGGGTGATCAGCGAACCGGTCTTTAGATCATCCAGATTCTTGAAGGAGAACGTCTGTACATGCTGGAAGAGATCATGCCTTAGATCCGCTCCGAATCGCTGGGCGGCGATGGATGAGTAGATCGTGCAGCCTACGCCGCCGATGATCCCGATCAGCGCCACCGTGATCATGATCAGTCCCGTCCGTCCAATATGGGCAAAATCCCCCGCCATGACGCCGTGGTCGATGATACTTGCCATAAGCGCAGGCTGCAGCAGATCCATCACGACTTCCAAGACCATGAGCAGCGGCGCCAGTATCGCCGCCTTCCAATGCGGCCGAAGATAACGCAACAGTCTAATCATCTTGCACCTCATCATCGTTATTCGAAGCTTCATCCTTCATATCTTCATCTGCTTCATTCGAATCTTCACTTGCCTCGGTATTGGCCTCAGCACTTGCCTCCATATTTTCCTCGGCCCCGGCCTCGGCTTCACTGCGGGATGTGCCGCGGGATCTGCTGATATTCCGATTGATCCTCAGCAATAGTTGACGCAGGATATGAATGTCCTCATCGGTAAAGCCTTCGATGGCTTGCTGTTCCAATCGTTCTAAGGTCTCGCGCACATCTTCCAGGATCTCGAGCCCTTTATCTGTCAGATAGATCCGCGAGATCCGCTGATCTTCCACATCCGCCTCACGGCGCAAGAGCCCGTTCTTCTCCATGCGTTTGATCATCACCGTCAGCGTCGCCGGCGTGATCTCCAGCTGTTCTGCCAATTCCTTCTGACTCTGCCCGTTCTGCCGGGCTAAGGCGAACATCAGCGGCGGCTGTCCGGGATAGACATCATACTCACTGAGTTCCGCGTGAATATGGTTAAAGTGGTGTCTTGAGATATGGTACATCATCGCCATGATCGGTTTATCCCGGATGCGGCGGTGCCCTCCATGCCCCTGTCCTCTGCCGCTATGTCCATGTCTGCGCATCATACATCCTCCATTTTTTATGTACAATAGAAGCACCAACAGCATTCGTCACGAATTAGTTAGTCGGCTAACTAATAAGATAATCGAAAAACCCTGCCTTGTAAACACAACATTCATACATCTTCATTCAACAAAATGGGAACTATTCACATCGTGGGGAGGTCTATTCTAGTGAAAGGAGGAGGAACCTGTGCAAGAACACTACCTATACGATGTCGCCGCAATCGATGTAGAAGACCTTCGGGCCTTGATGGAGCACTACGGCGAGGACGTGTGGAAGTATGCCTATTTCCTGACTGGAGATCCCCATCTGGCCGATGATATCGCACAGGAGACCTTTATCAGGGCATACCGCAGCTTTCATACCTTCCGCCGGGAATCCTCAGTCAAGTCTTGGCTGCTCAAGATCACCAGGAATACCGCCTTCACAGCACAGCGCAGAGCATTCCTGCGGAAAGCGGTGCTGCTGGACAGCCGTTCACCGGATGGATCCCCCTCTGTCTCTGCAGGACATAGGACGGCTCCTTCTGCTGAAGAAACCGTCATCGCCTATGAAACGGAAGCAGAACTATGGCAAGTGATCATGGAACTGCCGAGGAAATTTCGCGATCCGCTGATCCTGCGGTTCCATTATCAGTTCAGTATGGAAGAGATCGCAGAGATCTTGAACATCTCCGTCGGAACGGTCAAATCAAGAATCCACCGCGCTAAACAGAAAGCAGCGAATATCCTGAAGGGGAGGAAGATCTATGATTGATCAAGATTCGTTCTGGGAAGAGAAACTCGCCCGTCCCCCATTCCGCGGGAAGCGATTCACACCGGAGATGATGACCAAGGTTGAGCTGCGTGTGCAGCGCATCTCCCGATCCCGCTCGGTCTGCCCGCTGCCTGCAGCAGCCATGCTCATCCTTGCCCTTGGCATGTTGATCATCCTCCCGGTATGGATCTCGGGCCATGTTATGGAAACCAGCGTCCCAGCTGGGCCGCAGCCCGGTACAGAGATCGAACCGCCGGTCGATCCTGCACCCTTTGAACCTGTGATTGAACCAGTGAAGCTGGAGCTCAAAGAGGGCGACGGAGGCAATCTGGAATTCTGGAAGCTGTTGGATGCTGATGCATATCGCGGTACCGACCAGACGATCATCGAATTCGCGAAAGCTCTGATGCTGCGGGAACTGGGGGCGCTCAGCGGACAATCGGTGCCCGCTGACCGCTTATGGGAACACGTCGAGGACAAGAAACTCTTAGACCGCTATGATATTTCCAGTCCATGGGTGCAAGAAGTCCATATCGAACAGGTGATAGAACAAGACGGCGAAGTTCATTATCGCCTGCGGTTGATGCTGACAGACTCCACGGGTTCCGCCTTCTACGAAACCTTGCGGATGAACATCGCCGCGGACACGAACCTGATCCGTGAAGTACAGATCATCGAAGATGAGGACGGGGATGGCCATGCAGAGAAGCCTTCGAATACGGAGTCGAGCTCTAACAACCGCATATGGCACCGGGATCCGTGATTCGGAGCTCAAAGTACTGAACGCTGATCTGGAAGAGCTCCCTGAGCAGGTTCCGCGCACCGCGGTTGAGTCGCTGGTCGAAGCCAGACTTGATCGGCATGACCACAGCCGCACCTATACCTTTGTGTTGAATGGAGAGGAACGAAGCTTCACGTATGAGGAAAGCGATGCCGGCATGTGGTTCGATACCCCCGTTTTCGGCAACACCCTCCGTTATCGGGCAGAAGACGGCGCCATCTATGCGGACGTATCCGTTCAGGTTTCACTGGTTTCTATCCACTAACCGTTACGCTGCGCTATCAAGATCAGGACGGGGAATGGCTGCAGTTGATGCAGCTTTTACAGATCCATAAGATTTCGATCCTCGACTCATAAGGACCCCTAAGCGTAGGCGGCTTAACGTCTCCGGCAGACCAGACGAAAGCCGCCTTGTTTATTAGGAAGACATCCGTTGTACAGGACAGCTTCCGTACAAGGCGGCTTGACATGTCTCTAACCCTTCGGCATTAGATCCGTCCCTGCGTTCATACTATACGATCTCCTTCCGCTTGTGCAGATAGGAATAGAGCACAATCCCTGAAACCGTGCACAGCAAAGCACATAATCCAATTACACCATAACCCGCTTGCAGACCGCGGAGCAGACCCAGCGAAGTGTCTGAGCCGTATAGATGTTTCGTCACCTCGATCACACCGCCGATTAGATAGTTGCCGATGACGCTCCCAACCCCCATCAAAGTGACCGTAAAGGTGATGACCGTATCACTCTCCTTCGGGTATCGCTTCGCGATAAGCGCCATCACCGTCGGATAGATCATCGCGATTCCTGCGCCGGACAGTGCAAACAGGAACGCCGCGGGTTCACCGAATATCAGCGCCCCAAAGGTACACAACCCGGATGCCAGCGAAAACACGATCAGAGACAGGGTATATCCGAAGCGATCCGTCAACGTTCCCAGGAATAGACGCGCAAACGTGAAGCAGACGAAGAACATGGACAGCATCCCGGAAGCCGATACGGTATCCCAGTCATAAGCCTTCTCCAGGAAGTTGACGAGCCATCCGCCGACGGCCAACTCGGAGACAACACCGAAGGTCAAGATGAGCACGGTCAGCCACAGCGCCGGATCCCTAAGCAATGTACTTACCGGGGTGCGCTCTGCCGTCTCTTCTTCTGCCTCAGGAAACTTGCCCATAAGCGTCAATATCATCGGGATGATCGACAGGGACAGCATGACGAGATACATACCCCGCCAATCTAAGGTATAGCCGTAGATCGTCACTTTCATCAGTCCCGTGGCGATCAGCGGCGCGGCGATGGAACTGAGTCCGTAGAAGCCGTGGGCGATATTCATCATCATTCCGGTATTGCGCACGAAGATCCGCGCCCCCAGGATGGCGAGTGCAATCTCCAGCATGCCGTTGCCGATGTACATCAGAAAATAGGATGCTGTAAACCAGCCGAACTGCTGCGCGAGGAACATAAACACGCCGGCAATCGTCATGGACGCAAAGGCCATGACCGTCACGCGTTTAATTCCCCACAGTCTGGTTAAGTACGCTGTAAAGGAGCAAGCGATCAGATATCCGAGGGAATTTAAGGACAGCAGTGTCCCCACCTGCGCTTCACTCAGCATGAAATCGAATTGAATGCGGGGGATCGCAGGTCCTTTGATATTCTCTGAGATCCCGAAAATAACAAAACCGACGAAAATCGTCGCCACTTGCAGAACATAGACTTTGTTTAATCTCTGTTGTATCCTTGCTGGACGCTTCTCCACTCCGATTCTCTCCTTGCAGCTGTTAATCGTGATCGTCTCATGCATCTCAGGTGCGGATTCCGCTTACGCTGAGTCAACATTTTCTGGCGTCTCACGTAACCGATCTCAATTGATCATATTTCCGCCCTGCTCTAAGACGATACGATGACGATCAGATGCACAACACATCCATATTATCATCTATATCTCGTCTGTGCCATCGGTCGGCATGTTTTATCCAACTGCCTCCCTGCTCATCCATTACCAGCCCAAGCATGCTCTCCTTCCACAAGGAAAAGAAGAAGAGCACTGACCCCAGCATATGGCCAGTGCTAACTCCATACATCACGCAAATTTGCATCTATATCCCTAAACATCTATCACGTTAACTTATATCTCTTATATCTAACTTATATCTATCTTCATCATACATTCAACGTCCAGTTACCTGGTTCATCCTCAACCCTCCACTCAGATTCCGTACGCTTTCATCGCCTTCCAGAGTTCCTTCAGCGTAGGACGCTTGCCGTACATGAGCACGCCAGTGCGGTAGATCTTCGCCGACAGCCAGCTCAATCCCCAGATCGCGGCAAGCTGAATGGCGATCGACAGCCAGATCTCCCATAATGCCGGATCACTCATGCCGATGCGCACGAACATGATGAGCGGCGCGAGGAACGGCACATAAGACGTAATCGTGATCATCGGTGTATTCGGATTCTGCGTTCCGGAGAAGGCGATGAAGAAAGCGATAATGACGAGCACCATCACCGGCGTGATCGCCTGATTCAGCTCCTCCGTGCGGCTGACCAAAGAGCCGATCGCCGCCGACAGAGTACCGTAGGTGAAATAGCCGATCAAATAGAAGATCAAGAAGTAGTAGAATAAGCTCGAATCCAGCTTGCTCAGATCGAATCCGATCTCATGGATCACATCGGTATTGCCCGGTACCAAGAGAAAGTTTCCGACGATCACCGCGACGAAGAATAGCAGCTGCACAAGGCCTAGCAGACAGATGCCGATCAGCTTTCCGGCCATCTGCGTGATCGGGGACACCGAAGAGATTAGGATCTCCATCACCCGCGAGCTTTTCTCGGCGGTGATCTCCGTCGCGATCATCTGACCATACATGATAACCGCCATGTACAGGAAGAAGATCATGACATAGACGAGCAGATAAGCCATCATCACTTCATCGATCGACTTGCCGTCGCCGTCCGAAGTGAGAAGCACCTGTTCACTGGTCAACATCACCGGCGAAGTGATCCGTTCGAATTGCTCCCTTGGCAGATCGAGTTCCTCAATCAGGATCTGCTGCTTGACCCTGTTCAGAGCCGTGCTTAATTCTTCCAGCACATTGAACTCCATCGTTCCCCGTGATTTGTAGACCGCGCTTGGAAAATCTGCAGCCTGCTCATCGAATACCAGATAGCCGACGATCTCCTTCTCAGCGAGTTTCTCTCGCGCCGCTTGCTCCGACTGCCCGCTCATATCGATGATCCGGTAGGCGGGGTTCTCCTGCTGCGCGTAGTATGCGATGAGCCCCTGTACGACTTCTGACGGTCCGTTCAACACAGCGATCGCATCGGGCTCAGATTCCCCGCTGCCAAACAGACTGAACAGCCGCGGCAAATTGATAAGACCCGTGATGATCAAGAAGAAGACCAGACTCACCACGAGGAAGGTTTTCGACTTAAGACGCGTCATGAACGTGAAACGAATGATGGACATCAAACCCTGCACGATATTCACCTTCTTTGCTCAGTATTATCCCAGCATGATCTCAATATCAACGCCCTGTCGGCGCATCAATAATAACGCATCGCTTTCCAAACTTCCTTCAGTGCCGGCCGCTTGCCGTACATGAGGACTCCGGCGCGATAGATCTTCGCTGCCAGCCAGCCCGTCACGACGATAAAGCCGATATTGACAGCCACAGCCAGCACGATCTCCCAGATCGCCGGATCGCTGAGCCCGATCCTCAGGAACATCAACACCGGCGTAAACAAAGGCACGAAGGATAGGATCTCCACATACAGCGCACCGGCATTCGATACGGAGAAGATCGCCACGTAGAATGTAAGCAGGGAGAGAACCATAATCGGGCTGATCACCTGGTTCACATCCTCCGTACGGCTGACGATCGACCCCGCGGCAGCGAACAGGACGGCATAGGCGAAGTAACCGATCAGATAGAAGAGGATGAAGTAAAGCAGCATCGAGATCGACAAGGCGCTCAGATCCAGATTAAAATTGGCGAAAGCCTCGCGGTTATACGGCAGCATCAAGTTGATGATCGCCACCGCTGCATAGATGAGGATCTGCACGAATCCGATCAGGAACACACCGATGACTTTCCCGAACATCTGCACCATCGGTTTGACGCTGGTGATCAGGATCTCCATCACCCGCGAGCTTTTCTCCGAGCTGACCTCGGTTGCGACCATGGCCCCGCCGCCGAAGATCGAGCCGAAGAGCATCGACAGCATGACGAAGACGAAGACGATCGTCATCGCGATCTCCTGTTCCGATTTGCCGGCGTCATTCTCCATGATGTGGATGCTTTCGACGATGAAGGTTCTGTTCAGCTCCGCCAGCTCCTCACCGGATAACTGGAACTGGGCAGCCACCATGCTCGTTCTAAGGAACTGCAGGGCCGTCTGCAGCTTGTTCTGTACGCTGGAACCGGCGTCCTTCGATTTGAACTGAGCTTCTGCTGCGATGGTCTGCTCATCCCCGGGAATGATGAGATACCCGTCGATCTCACCGGAGAACAGCATCTCCTTCGCCAAGGCCTCGTTCGCTTCGAAGCTTCCCTGATCGTCAAGCAGGATGATCTCGATCTCCGCTTCCTCTTGTTCGGTGTAGAACGCATGCAGCGCAGCAGGCAATTGCGATGAAGATGGCAACACGGCGATCTTATCCGTACCGCCGAAGTTGAACGCCTGGATGATCAGCGGCAGATGAATCCCGATGGTGATCAAGAGGCAGAAGAATACCGTACCGATGATAAATCCCCTTGTCCGCGCTTGACTCCAGAAGGTAAATCGGATCACTGAGCCAAGCTTACTCATCAATCTCACCTACTGTTCTGATGAAGATATCGTTGAGCGTCGGCTCCATCACCTGGAAGCGGTAAACCGTGCTTTGGGCGGAGGCGGTGTTTAAGATCTCTTGCGCAGCTCTCATATGGTCGATCCGGATCTCATAGCCCGTTGCTGTCTCGCGTACTTCCCGTACGCCGGGTATGCGCTCCAGACCGCTCACCTTGCCTTCTGTCTCCAGCACGACCCGCTCCTTCGGGAACTGCCGTTTGATCTCCTTGAGATTGCCCTGCAGCTTCGTATTCGAACGATGCAGGATGATGATATTCTCACAGAGTTCTTCCACATGCTCCATGCGATGGCTGGAGAATAGAATCGATGTGCCCTGTTTGCGAAGTTCCTGCACCGTCGTTTTGAGGAGCTCTACGTTAACCGGGTCGAGCCCGCTGAAGGCCTCGTCGAGGATGAGAATCTCGGGCTGGTGGATGACTGCCGCGATGAATTGAATCTTCTGTTGGTTCCCCTTGGACAGCTCTTCCACCCGTTTGTTGTAATACTCCGATACATTGAACTTCTCGAGCCATTCCTTTAAGCGCTTGTCAGCTTCCTGCCGCTTCATCCCGCGCAGTTCCGCCAAGTATACGATCTGCTCGCTGACCTTCACCTTCGGATACAAGCCGCGTTCCTCGGGCAGATACCCCATGATGCGGCGGAGTTCTTCGCGGTAGCCTTTGCCCTTCCACAGGATGCGGCCCGAATCGGGATAGATCAGCCCGAGCACCATCCGCATCGTCGTCGTCTTCCCGGCGCCGTTGGCTCCCAGCAGGCCGAAGATCTCGCCTTCACCGACCTTGAAGTCGATGCTGTTCACGGCGACTTTATCGCCGTATTGCTTCGTTACTTTCTCCACTTGCAATGGCATCATCTCTTATACACTCCTTTATGAACTCATATGGACTCATTATTCTTTCCTCTATGAAGGAATGATCCTTCGGGCATGGTTGATGTCACCATATCCTTCACGATATCGATCCACGATGCAGCGCATAATCTCATCGAGATGGAGCGGCTGTGCTTGATAGATCCGCATCCCTAATCGCTCCAGCTCCGCCGCTGCCCGCGGATAGTCATCGGTGATCCAACGATTCGGGATATTCCGATCCACTCGGAAGATTCCCGGGATGTCTCGAATCTGGACGGAAGAGGTTTGGGTGTCAACCCCTTCTACCCAGATCTCCTTCCAATCCTCAAACAGCTGATCCTTCTCATACATCCCGAGCACTTGACCGTCATACATGAACACCACATAGTCGGCTAACCTGCGTACTTCCTCCGTAATATGCGTAGCAAGGACGACGGTATGCGCGCTGTCCTCATCCATGAAGCGGTGAATCTCCTCGATCATGTCACTCCATGCGATGGGATCGAGACCCGATGAAGGTTCATCGAGCAGCAGCAGCTCCGGTGAATGGGAGAGCGCTTGGACGAAAGCAAAGGCCTGCACCATCCCCTTGGACATCTTCTTGATCTTCTTGTATTCTTCCACCTTAAAGCGATCCATCAACCATTTGTATCTTCGTTGGTCCCAACCCGCATAGAAAGGGCTGAACAATTTCGTCCATTCCCTTGGGGTGATCGAATCATCGATCACATCGAGGGTTTCCGACATATAGCCGATCTTCTCTCTCAGCTTTATTTCGTCCATCGGATATCTCATCTGAAGCACTTCCACGAACCCGGCGTCGGCTTTCATCAGGTTCGTCAAGATCTTAAACAATGTGCTCTTCCCCGAACCATTCGGCCCGATGATCGCTGTGATGTACCCCGATGGAATCTGCAGATCGATGGGACCAAGGGTGAACTGATCCGCCTTCTTCATGACCCCATCCAGAACAACTGCCGGTTGCTCTTCAACCATGGTTAGTCCTCCCCCTTTCGTTGCTGCAGGCAATCCTCGAACATCTCACGAATCTCATCATCATCATACTGATGCCGGCGAGCGGTATCGACAGCCTCGCGAATCGCTGACAGGACAACCTCCCGCCGATGCTTCTCCATATGTCCTTCTCCTATGTTCGCCACGAAAGTTCCCGTGCCTTGACGCGTCCATAACAGGCCTTCCGCTTCCAAGTCTTGATAGACGCGACGTATCGTAATCACGCTGCATGACAGATCCTGTGCCAGTTCTCTGATCGAGGGAAGAAGCATGCCCGGCTCCAATTGACCGCCCATGATCAGATCGCGCAGCTGGGTCTTGATCTGATGGTACAAGGGTTCGGGATGCTCCAGCGATATCTGGATCGGGATCCGCATCGTGCATCACCGTCCTTCAGTTGTAGTAATCTCGTCGATCCAGACGCCGCACGACCATATGGAAGCATCCATAGATCATCAAACCCGCCAATACCAGAGGCCATACATACATCACCGGGTGTATGCCTTCTCGTGCTTGCTGGAGCAGCCAGTAGATGAGGAATGCATCATTAACCCAACATACGATTAATAGAAGACATAGCAAACCGATCGCCACAGTGCTCAAGAGAAAATATACTTTGCTCGTATATCCAATCTCCAAGTAAGCATATAAATAGCCCATGCTCACTCCGATCAGGATCACAAAATACAGCAGCGTCATGATCTCTGGAAAGCCGATCTCGACCTCTCTGTACCGCAAGACTCCGTAAGCAGGCAAGATTAATCCGGCCCCATTCACGATCGTGAGCACGATGACGGGAATCAATCGCGCTGCAGCAATGTCCCGGGAGCGAACGGGCAGCCGCTTCATCATCCTGACTTTCTGCGTATGGGGATCATGGCGGAAGGGATTCTTAAAATTGTTTCTAGTAAGCCCAAGCCCCAGAATCTGCGCGAACATCAAGATCACAAAATCGAGAAATCCCATCGCGAATTTGTCGCCTTCGTAGGCTTCCGTGATCATCAGCGCGATATACAAGCTGTACAAGATAAAAAACAACGCTGAGAACACATAATCCAACCAGAAGAATCGAAACTCAATCGCTGCCAATCTGCGAGCCTTCGACAACGGTGATGACCATCCTTTCCTGTGGATTCTTATGTTGTACCGACGCCCGGTAACGTTATGGTCTGTATACTGTGTATATCTATATACACAGTATACAGATTGTGATGAATTTGACAATACCTTTTTTGTAAAAAAATAAAAGTTGGACAGAAACCCTTCGAGAGTTTTCCGTCCAACTTTTATCTTCAGGGATTTTGCGTGATGATCGGAGCTGCAGCGGCGATCAGTCCATCAGGATCTCATCGATGCGCTTCAGCTCTTCTTCCGAGAACTCCAGGTTGTCGAGGGCTTTCACATTGTCCTCGATCTGGCTGACGCGGCTTACACCGACGAGAGCCGAAGTCACCCTGCCCCCGCGCAGCACCCAAGCAAGCGCCATCTGCGCCAGGCTCTGCCCCCTTTCCTTCGCGATCTCATTCAGGCGGCGAATCTTGCTGAGCTTCTCTTCCGTGATATCCGAAGGATGGAGGAACGGCGAGCTGTCCTTGCTTGCTCTCGAGTCCTCCGGAATGCCCTGCAGATATTTGTTCGTCAGCAGCCCTTGGGCCAGCGGACTGAAGGCGATGCTGCCCACGCCGTGCTCCTCCAGCACATCCTGCAATCCATCTTCGATCCAGCGATCGAACATGTTATAGCGCGGTTGATGGATGAGCAGCGGTGTGCCCAATTCCTTCAGGATCTTGATCGCTTCCGCTGTCTGCTCCGCATCGTAGCTCGAGATTCCAACATACAGCGCTTTGCCCTGCTTGACGATGCTGTCCAAGGCCCCCATCGTCTCTTCCAGCGGCGTGTTCGGGTCGAAGCGGTGTGAATAGAAGATATCGACATACTCCAGTCCCATGCGCTTCAGGCTCTGGTCGAGGCTGGCGATCAGATACTTCCGCGATCCCCATTCGCCGTAAGGACCCGGCCACATATAATAACCGGCCTTCGTCGAGATGATCATCTCATCGCGGTAAGCAGCGAAATCCTGCTTCAAGATCCGCCCGAAATTCTCCTCTGCCGATCCCGGCGGCGGACCGTAGTTGTTCGCCAAGTCGAAGTGCGTAATCCCCAGATCAAAGGAACGGCGCAGGATCGCCCGCATATTCTCCAGGCTGTCTACTCCGCCGAAGTTATGCCATAACCCCAAGGAAATCGCCGGCAGCTTCAAGCCGGAACGCCCGCAGCGATTATAGACCATACGATCATATCGCTTGCTGTCTGCTATGTAGGTCGCCATGTTGCATCCTCCTTATAGGATCATTTAGTCATCTCACCGTCAAGACGGGTGCCACGTTGTCTGACGGTATCTTTATCTTAGCAGGATCGTAAAGGGTTACACAACATGCGTCCCGATCGGATTAATGCAAGATCGCATCGAAGATCGTGCCGACATCGCCCGGGAAGAGCACATATAAGAGTATATAGACAGCCAATCCGGTGAACGCCGTAATCAACCACATCACCGATGTGATCCGGCCGATCTTGCGATGCCGCTCGAATCGCTCCCGAAAAGCAAGCACCAAGGTGACGATCCCGAAGACCGCCGACGTAGTCGATAGGATGATATGCGTCCATAAGAAGATCAGATAAGGCACCAGCAGATAATCAGGGCCGCCGAATTTGACATTGCCGATAACAACGGTTCTGAGCGAATAGAGGATGAAGAACGCCAGCGCCAGTCCTGCTGCTGTGAGCATCACGCGTTTATGCTGCTCACGCTTGTTCTTCAAGATCAAACGCCAGCCGATGGCGACCAAGATCGCACTGGAAGAAACCAAGGAAGTCGTGAATAAAGGCAGTAACGTTTGCATAGCATTCCCTCTTTGTCCTTGTAATAAATCAGATCTGATTCATGCGCTTGCGCCACTCCATGATCACTTCTTCATCGCTGAGGTTCTGATCCCGCTGTTTCTCTCTGCGGAACCAATGGAAGAAGATCCAACCCAGGATCGAGATATAAAGCGCCTCCTGGATCAGCTTCATGGTGATGCCGCCGATCTGTTGGTGATCCACCTGCGAGAGGCTGGTGAAATACCACGGTCCTTCGAACATCTCCAAGAACCTCGCCGGATCGCCGGGGACGCAGTAGGTGAGCGCCTGCGCCCAGACTTCAGGATTCGTATAGGTCTCATACAGCGGTTCCGGTGAGAAGATGATCAGCGCACAAGCCGGGGTTAACAGGAACCCCGCCAAGAAGATATAAGCCATCTTTCGCACTTCGCTCATGCGGTTATATTCCGGAACAGGACATACGATCGGCCACCACATGAGCAGCGAGGTGATGAATAGAACCGCATAGAGGAGCTTATGGATCGTAAAATTCAGCATGACATAATCCAGCACCGCTGGGAAATGGTAAAAGGAAAACAAACCGTTAAACAGTCCGATCGACAGGATCGGATGGGCGAAGAAGCGAAACGGCCGCAATATGCGCAGTTTCAGAAACCGCCGCCACATCCATGCCGGAATTCCCAAGATGATCAGCGGCGGAACGATGATATAAGAGATCGTCATCGCGATCATATGGGCGCTGAACATGATATGAGCCAATACTTCAAGCGGACCCGTCTGAGCCAGATAGAACAGGAATAAGCCGCTCAAGAACATCAGCTTGCGCCGCCAATCCAGCGGCTCGCTGTCTTGGAACAGGTCGCGGTATGGTCCTGTGAGCAGGATGTAGGCCGCTGCAACGATCACATAGACGAGAAGTTTAAGCGGGTCCCATAACTCTTCGAATGTAAAGCTGTCCAATCCCAACATATCCCTGAGCCTCCTCCTTCAAGAATAGTTAGCCCTTTCTGCGAAGTCAATCCACAGGCGGGGTTCGTAACAGAAAGATTAAACAAAATTGAATAATCTATGAACAAGAACAGCGATTTCTCCCCAAAAAATATAAGAAACGGGGACAATGATCATTGTCCCCGTCAAATCACGTATCATTGATACCAAGTCCAGAACAGAACGGATACGACCGCATATACGACAACCAATCCGCCAAAGATCATTGCCAAGATCGCCCAGAAGTGCCCCCGATCCTTCAAGTGCATCCAGATCCCCAGCTGCACCAACACCTGGAGGATCGCCATCAAGACCAGCAGGCTGTAGACGAATTCTCGGCTGAGGCCTGGAATCATCACCGCTGCGAAGGCAAGGATGGTCAGTACGATCGAGATGACAAAGGTGATGAGATGGTTGCGCGACCCTTCCGGGGTTCGGCTGCGTCTTACGTAATCCCCAGCAGGAGATTGGCTTGCTTGCTGCATCGATCAGCCCACCTTCCCCATCAGATATACAACCGTGAAGATAAACACCCATACCACGTCGATGAAGTGCCAGTACAAGCTTGCCAGGTAGATCTTGGGCGCTGTCACGACCGTCAGGCCTTTCTTAAAGAGCTGCCCGATCAACAAGCTGATCCAGAGGATTCCGATCGCCACGTGAACCCCGTGACAGCCGACCAAGACATAGAAGCTGGTACTGAATGGACTTGCTTTGATATTGAAGTTATAGGCATCAACGTAGTGGTAGAACTCGTAGATCTCCAACCCAAGGAAACCCAGTGCTAACAAAACCGTAATCGTCAACCACAGCGCCGTGCCTTTGACATCATGACGATGCATCGCTTGGATCGCCATCACGCTGGTCATGCTGCTCGTAAGCAGGATTGCCGTCATGATGGCAACGATCGGCAAGGCGAAGATCTCGGTGCCGGACACACCGTAGTTCACTTCACTGCGAAGTGCGATGTGTGCGGCGAACAGCGTACCGAAGATGACAACTTCCGCTCCGAGGAACACCCAGAAGCCAAGAATCTTATTCCTGCCTTCCAGTGTCGCCCTCTCCAAACTTTCGATCCTGTTGTCCTCTGTTTGTACGTGACTCATGATGCCTTAACCTCCTTGCCCTCAATCTCTGCCGGATCAATATAGTATCCCGGATCATCGATGAGCGAACGAATGATCATGCAGACTGCCAGGATTCCGAAACCGCCTATAGATGCCCAAGTCGCATGATGCATGATTCCCAATCCCGCGATAAACAATCCGATGGACATAATCACCGGCAGGATCGAACCGTTCGGCATATGAATCGGACCCAAAGGTTCTGCAGGCGTCATCGCATCATTGCCGGCTCGCTTCTCCACCCACCAAGCATCCAAACCGCGTACAAGCGGTGTCTGCTTGAAGTTGTATACCGGCGGCGGCGACGGCATCGCCCATTCCATCGTGCGGCCGTCTTCCCATGTGTCAGCCTCTGCATCCTTCGGCTTCATCGCCGTGATGATGATATTGATCAGCAGGATGATCGTGGCAACACCCATCAAGAATGCACCGATGGTGCTGACGAAGTTCATCTCATTCCATCCCGTCTGCCCGTCCAGGAAAGTGTACACGCGGCGCGGCATACCGATGAGACCGAGCCAGTGCTGGATGAAGAAGGTCAGGTGGAAACCGATTAGGAACAGCCAGAACGTAATCTTGCCGAGGGTTTCGTTCAACTTGCGGCCGAACATCTTCGGGAACCAATAGAAGAACGCCGCGAAGATGCCGTGTACCGTACCGCCTACGATGACGTAGTGGAAATGCGCGACGACGAAATACGTATCGTGGTACTGATAGTCAGCAGCTGCCATCGCGAGCATCACGCCCGTCACTCCGCCCATCGTAAAGGAAGGAATGAATCCTACGGCGAACAAGCTCGCAGTCGTTAATTTGAGCGATCCTTTCCAGATGGTGAAGATCCAGTTGAAGATCTTGATTCCTGTCGGAACAGCGATCAACATCGTTGCTACAGCGAACAGGATATTCGCTACCGACCCCATACCGACGGTGAACATATGGTGCGCCCACACCATAAACCCTAAGAAACCGATCAATGCCGTTGCGAATACCATCGATGTATATCCGAACAAGCGCTTGCGGGAGAAGGTCGGGATAACCTCCGATAAGATTCCGAATGCCGGCAGGATCAGGATATACACTTCAGGGTGTCCGAAGATCCAGAAGATATGCTGCCACAAGATGACGTTGCCTCCGACAGCGGCATTGAAGAAGTGCCCGTCGAAGACGCGGTCGAAGGTCAGCATCAGGATGCCGACACCGAACGCCGAGAATGCGAACACGATCAGGATCGAAGTGATGAATGCCGTCCACGCAAACAGCGGCATCCGCATCATCGTCATACCGGGAGCACGCATGTTCACGATCGTCACGATAAAGTTAATTGCACCGACCAAGGTCCCGATCCCGGCGATCTGTAAACCGATCGAATAATAGTCCATACCAAAACCAGGCGAATATTCGGTCGAGAGCGGCGGGTAAGCCGTCCACCCCGAATCCGGCAGACCGCCTGTGAAGAAACCAAGGTTCAGCAGAAGCCCGCCGAAGAGGAAGGTCCAATACCCTAGAGCATTCAGAAACGGGAAGGCCACGTCTCTGGCTCCGAGCTGCAATGGGAGAATATAGTTGAAAAATCCAAATAGAATCGGCAATGCTGCCAAGAACAGCATCGTCGTTCCGTGCATCGTGACCAGTTCATTAAAGGTCTGAGCATCCAAAAAGTCGTTCATCGGATACATCAGCTGGATGCGGAACAAGATCGCTTCCAGACCGGCGAGCAGAAAGAATACGCCCCCCGTGACTAAGTACAGGATACCGATCTTCTTATGATCGACGGTTGTGATCCAGTCCATGATTCCCGAATAGCGTTTCTTACGTCCAAGTGCTTGTGCATGAGCCACCGATACATACCTCCTTCGTCACTGGATTAATGCAAGCTCTGCAAGTATTTGACGATCTCATCGATCTCTTCCCTTGTCAGAACATCTTTGAATCCCGGCATCAAGACGCCTGGTTTCACATCTTCCGGAGTTTCGATCCATTTCACCAGGTTCTCCGCATCATTTTCCAACCAGCCCGCAATGAACATGCGATCGGCAAAACCATTCAGGTTAGGGCCCATGGAAGGCATGCCCGGATCGATTGCATGGCAGCTCAAGCACTTGGCTTCGAAGAGTTCTGCCCCAAGTTCCGTCTCTACCGTCACTTCAGCCGGAGTTAACATTTTCTGCACCCAGGCATCATATTCCGGTTGCTCCAAGGCGATGACCTTGAAGTCCATCAAAGCATGACCTTGCCCGCAAAGCTCTGCGCATTTTCCTTTATATGTACCCGGATAGCTCGCCTCTAAAGCAAGATAGTTCACGTTCCTTCCGCCGACGTTGGTATCTTTCTTCCCGCCAAGCTCCGGCACCCAGAAGGAGTGCTGCACATCCGTCGAGGACAATTCGAAGACAACCTTCTTGCCGACAGGGATATAGACTTCCTGAGCGGTTACGATCCCCTCTTCCGGATAGGTGAACTCCCACCAGAACTGCTTAGCGACGACTTGGATCACCATATCGCCTTCCGTCGCTTTCGCTTCTTGCTCCAGGTTGAATGTCAGTGCAACGGTTGGAACCGCCATGATAAAGAGCAGCACGATCGGGATGATCGTCCATGTCGCCTCAAGCTTGTGGCTTCCTTCGATCTGCTCAGGGATCTCATCTCCCGGCTTCCTGCGGTAACGGATGATCACCCAGAAGAACAAGACGAAGACCACGACCAATACCAAAGTCATAACACCCAAAGACAGCAGGATCAAATCCAGCTGCTTCTCAGCAACAGGTCCTTTAGGATCCAATGCTCCTTCTACGCTGCATCCCGTCAGCAGCAGCATCATCATGGCCGTCAACGGGATTAGACGTTTCATCCAACGCTTCACCATTCATCAACCTCTTTTCCGCATTAATGACATAATTGCTCAGGATGGACGACGAACGATGCAGTTCGTCAAAACAGACAAATAACTGCCTTTGAAGGCAGTTTTCCCCTAATGCGTTGCAACCCCTATCATCATTGAACATGGCTAACAAGCTTAATCACCGGGTATCAATATGTACTTCGTACAGCCTTGGATTCCCAATCGATGAGCTTGCTACGAAACCGCAGCCCGACGAAAGCGGAACGAAATCTCCCTTAATTCCTCTTTCTCTCTTGAAAGGGCTCACTCGCCCATAATCACTAATAATATAACTTTGCCCCTTCTAATTTGTCAATGTTCGTACACATCTTTCACAAAATGTTCGCAAAGATAGTGACTGCTATCATTTTAACATCATTAACAATTGACTTAGATTGTCTTTATTGTATATTTTCCACCCATTTAGCCATTTGCATGCGGATGTCATTGATTTTTGTTTCATTAATCTTGTATTGCAGAGCATAGCGGGCAGTATAGAAATATGTTGACAACTCGCTTGTAAATGTTAATATGAAAATGAAACACTGGGGGAGCTGAGAAGCTGAGATTGGACGGCGCCGTCCTAAACCCTTTGAACCTGAACTGGGTAATACCAGCGAAGGGAAGTGGACATATGAGAATGATCTAGGCTTTGCAGATCTGCTTACAGATCTGATCAACCGCACGGATGTCGAGCAGATCCTGCAGCGCCTGGCTTTTCTATGTATTCCGCTCCCTGCTTGGGCAGCGGTTTTTTTGTGCCGCATGCCTTGGTTCACCTGGAACCGGCTCAGTGATTTCCGGTGTTGATCACAATTTCAAAGGAGTGGAATCCATTGAGTCAAACAGTACAAATATCTAGAAAATTGCGTCTTGCTGACATTCTTGTGACAATTGTCATTGCAATTGTTTTTGGAGTTGTCTATAAGTTGTGGTCTCCTGTCTACTATGCCGTTAAACCGTTTGGCTTGCAATTGGATCAGCTGGTATACGGCATGTATTTCATCGCTTCCACGGTTGCCTATCTCATCGTGCGCAAACCGGGTGTTGCCTTGCTGGCAGAAGTGGGAGCGGCCTCCGCTGAGTTCGTAACAGGTTCCGAATGGGGACTCACTGTACTCATGTCCGGCGTCCTGCAAGGCCTGTTCGCTGAACTGGTATTCGCCGCCTTCCGCTACCGCAAGTTTACGCTGGGCGTGACCTGCCTTGCAGCGATCGCCGCATCGATCGCTTCCTTCATCATGGACCTCTACTTCAGCTACATCGATGATCTTGCGCTGTGGAACCTGACGGTGTTGATCACGGCTCGAACGGTCGGATCGATCATCATCGCCGGCGGATTCGCTTATTACTTGGTCAAGGCACTCGAGCTTACAGGGGTCACTAATCTCGTCCGTCCTGTGTCTCAGTCGGACTATGATGCACTGGAGCGATAACGATGATCGCTGCACAGGTAACCAATCTTCGGTTAAAGTTCCCGGGACGGGATGAACTCCAGTTCCGGGATCTGTCTCTGACCATTCACCAAGGCGAGAAAGTCCTGCTCCTGGGTCCGAGCGGATGCGGCAAGTCAACACTGCTGCAAGTGCTGACAGGTCTCATCCCGGGCTCGCTGGAAGTCCCGGTAAAGGCGGATGAGATCACGATTCCCGAGCGCTGGGGCTTTGTCTTCCAAGATCCGGATACACAGTTCTGTATGCCCTATGTCGATGAAGAGATCGCCTTTGTCCTGGAGAACTTGCAAGTGCCGCACGAACAGATGCCCGATATGATCGATGCCTATCTGCAGCTCGTCGGGCTTCATCTGACGGACCGGCACACGCCGATCCAGTCACTCTCGCAGGGCATGAAGCAGCGCCTGGCGATTGCCAGCGTACTTGCCCTGCAGCCGGATGTGCTGCTGCTCGATGAACCAACCGCCCTGCTCGATCCGGAAGGCACCGAGCAGGTGTGGCGGACGATCAAGAACATCAGCCGCGGCAAAACACTGATCATCGTTGAGCATAAGATCGATCAGATCCTCGATCTCATCGACCGCATCGTGCTCTTCAACGACCGGGGACAGATCATCGCCGACGGTCCGCGGGATGAGATCTTCGAACAATATCGATCAGCCTTCCTCGAATACGGCATCTGGTATCCCGGCGTCTGGGAAGATTATATGGCCCAAGCGGACAGGGTCCATACCGCAGCAAGGCAGGCACAGACGACGAAGGATGGCCGGGAAGATGCCGAGCCGAAGATCGAGCTCCAAAGATTCCAAGCCTATCGCGGCAGAAGGTGTGTAACGGAAGTGAATGCGGCACAGCTCCATGCCGGCGAGTGGGTGACGATCGTCGGGCATAACGGAGCAGGCAAGAGCACGCTGCTCCTTGCGCTCATGCAGTTAGTTAAGACGAAGGGCTGTTACAAGCTCATGGGCCGCCCTGCCGATGAGATCCGCAATCTGGCCGATCATCTCGCCTTCGTGTTCCAGAATCCGGAATTCCAATTCGTCACCAACCGAACTTGGGATGAGATCGCTTATACTCTTCGGCAGAGCGGGGAAAGTGAAGAAGCAATCGCTCCCAAGGTGGAACAGCTGCTGGAACAGTTCGATCTCACCGCTCATCAGGAGCAGCATCCTTATCAGTTGTCCATGGGACAGAAGCGCAGGCTGAGTGTGGCCTCAGCGGTGGTGAAGGAGCAGCCGATCCTCTTGCTCGATGAACCAACCTTCGGCCAGGATGCCCGCAACACCTTCGCCATCCTGGACATATTGGAATCCTGGCGCCTTGCCGGCAGTACGATCCTCATGGTCACCCATGATCTTCAGATCGTCCGCCATTACGCCACTCAGGTATGGCATGTGCAGGACGGCCGGGCGGAGATCTACAGAGATCCAGCAGAATATCTACAACAGATCGCTGATGAAGGGGCGGATGATCCATCACAACATAGCAGTTCCCAAGGGGCGGTGACGAACGGATGAATTTTCCGCATCGCAAGACATGGCTGCATCGGATCAATCCGAGTCTGAAGTTGATCGTCTTCGTGCTCCTCTTCATCATCATCGTGATGATTCACAACATTAATATCATGATCAATCTGACGATCGCCAATCTTTTGATCCTATTCTTGTTCTCCGGCCATCCCCTGCGCCGGTTGCTGCTCTACTCCTCCCCCTTCCTGTTCATCTTCGTCTCTTCCGCAGCGGCGATGATGTTCTTCGGACAAGGGGAGACGACTTGGGTGAAGTGGGGATTGCTGCATATCACAGAGGAAAGTTTCTATCGCGGCCTGCATATCGGCTTTCGTGCACTGAACTTCGCAGCAGTTGGGCTCCTCTTCGCATTGACCACAAGTCCGGTGAAATTATTCTATTCCCTGATGCAGCAGCTCAAACTCCCGCCCAAGTTCTCATACAGCTTCATGGCCGGCATCCGTCTGATCCCGATCATGTTCGAGGAGTTCCAGACGCTGCGCCACGCAGCGAAGGTGCGGGGCGGTCTGGAAGGACGCGGCTTAAGGAGTCTCTATAAGAAGATTCGCTTCTACACGGTTCCCCTGCTCGCCCAGAGCATCCGCAGGGCCCAGCGAATCGCGGTAGCGATGGAAGCGAAGCGTTTTGGAATGGAATCCAAGAGAACCTACTATTATATAATCAGTTATTCATGGTACGATCTGTTGTATCTCATCCTGCTGGCTGCAGCCGTATCCTTCGCTTATTCCGCAGGACTCGGCATGCCCTACTTCGACATCACCGATGTACGGGCATAGATATAGAAGGTCTTATTCTCGATCCGCACAGGCCCTGAGCCCGCCGGATCAGAATAAGACCTTCTAAAGTATTCCAGAACTTTATTCCGAAGATGACTGCTGGCTGCTATTCAAGAAGCGGATAGACCCCGTGTTCATCATGAACTTCATTGCCAACCAGCGGGGGATTGAATACACACACCATTCTCATCTCCTTCGCAGCACGCAGCAGGTGTTTCTCATGACCATTCAGCGCATAGAGCGTGCCCGGTCGGATCGGGTAGACTTGCTGATGGTCCAGATCTTCGATCTCGCCTTCCCCCGATATGCAATACACTGCCTCCAGATGATGGGCATACCAGATATAGGTTTCCGTCCCTTCTTTAATGATCGTATCGTGCAAGGAGAATCCCATGCCATCCCGGCGAAGCAGCAATCTCCTGGCATTCCAAGTCTCAGTATCGATGTCATCCTGCGTGCCGATTACCTCATCTAGATGTTTCACGATCACATTAGTCCCCTCCTTACCTCAGCAACGGATTGCATGAGAATCTTAAGGCCTGCACGAAGTCCTGATTCATCGATGATGAGCGGCGGCATCACCTTCACAACCTCATCCTTAGGTCCGGAAGTTTCCATAATCAATCCTCTGCGGAAGGCCGCTGCACTTACTTCACCAGCTGCTCCCTCTCTATGGAAAGCGATGCCTTGCAGCATCCCTCTGCCGCGAACTTCCGGTTTCAATTCGGGACAAGCCTCGGCCAATTCGTTCAAGGATGCACGGATCAGTTCCGCCTTGCGCTCCAATTCCCGGCTGAACGCTTCGTCTTTCCAATAGTTCAGCGCCTCCGTGGCAGCCAGGAAACTGATGTTATTGCCGCGAAAGGTGCCGTTGTGTTCACCGGGCTGCCAAGTATCCAGTTCCGGCTTGAGCAGGGTCATCGCCATGGGCAATCCGAAGCCTCCCAGGGATTTGGACAAGCAGATGATATCCGGCTCCAACCCGGCATGCTCAAAGCTGAAGAAAGTTCCCGTACGTCCGCAGCCCGCTTGGATATCATCGACGATGAGCAAGATGTCCCGCTCACGGCAGATCTTCTCAATCTTCTGCAGCCACTCCGTGCTCGCAGCATGCAGTCCTCCCTCTCCCTGGACGGTTTCCAGGATCACCGCAGCAGGCAGATCTACCCCGCTGCCTTGATCATCCAAATAACGTTCCAACACCTCTGCTGTATCGATCCCCTCGCCCAAGAAATGTTCATAGGGCATAAATAAGGCGTCGGATAACGGCACCGCTGCCCCCTTTCGTTTAAACTTATTTCCAGTCAAGGCCAATGAACCTAAAGTCATGCCGTGGAAGGCGTTGGTAAAGCAGATGATCGTGCTGCGTCCCGTGGCTTTGCGCGCCGTCTTCAAAGCACTTTCTACTGCATTGGTGCCGGTGGGACCGGGAAACAGCAGTTTATAGTCATACCCGCGCGGTCTCAATATGATCTGATCAAATGCTTTCAGGAACGATTCTTTGGCCGCAGTCATCATATCCAAACTATGGGTGATTCCGTCATTTTGGATATATTGAATGATCTTGTTCTTCATTTCAGGGTTGTTATGTCCATAATTCAGCGCACCAGCACCGGCGAAGAAATCGATATATTCCTTGCCTTGGTGATCGTATAATTTATATCCATTAGCACGGGTAAATACCGCAGTAAAATGGCGGCAATAACTGCGCACTTCAGACTCTAACTCATCGAAGATTGCGGTGTTCGGCTGGTCCAACACCTTGGTATGTGTCATGGGAATTTGTCCTCCTCATTTAGTTTGACCTTGTATAGATCTGATTGGCACTTCCTATCCTTAACGGTCCTATCCGATATAATCTCTCATCCTCATGTTCCTCTGGGAAATCCTCCCGCTCATAACCCTTCAACTCTTGAACGCAAGCCCCCAGACGTTCGGCCAAGCGTCCAAACAGCCGCCTGGATGCCTGATTAGAAGGGGCAATCGTGGCCTCGATATAGCGCACTTCCCGGCATGCGCTGCGGGCTAACAGGGCGTCCAGCATCGCTGTCCCCACACCCAGGCCGCGGCAGTCTTCTCTAACTGCGATCTGCCATACGAACAGCGTGTCCCGTCTGTTCAGCAAGACCAAACCGGAGACGAAGCCGACTACCTCTCCCTTCTCGTCACGGGCTATTACACAGGTGTCCGAGTTGAAGTCACACAGCATGATATAACAGTAAGCAGAATTCAAGTCTAAACTGCCGGCCTGGCGAACGAAACGCCAGACCTCTGCACCGTCTTCTAACGACGGTTGATGGTAAGTAATCCGCATCGAACTTGCGTCTGCACGAACAGCCGTCCCCATCACATCCTCTCTTCATTCCCAGGGAGACCGGTCAATCCCACTTCCTTCCTTATGGTATCATTCCTCCCAGCTCAGCTCATCCTTTATATCCTTCGATATTTCATGCCCTGACTGCCGCTGCAAGGGTGAAGGAGGATTAACCCGGTCATCCATATTTATCCTGAAAGATCCTCGCTGCTCCTCCAAGATGCTCCGGAATCGATGTTTAAATGATCAAAACCATAGCTTAATCCAGCATCTGCTTGAGTAAAACCCTTTCAATTTTGACATTTTGATGACGGTTGTGATTTTTTTCACATATAATGTGACATATATCACACTTGCGCCAAAGGTCGTATGCTATACTTTGCTTAAATCAAGCTCCTAGCAAGGAGGAATACACGATGAGCTTACTAATAGATAACCAAGAGACTCGTGCCAACTTCTGCATTTCGCCTGAAAATATGAAGCGTCTTCAGGAGATCATGATTGATCAGAAAGTGACGAAGGATTCTCCATTGTTCTGGGAACACGATGCTGCAGACAAAGTGTATTATATAAAGAAGGGCAAGATCAAAGTTACGAAAAACTCCAACGACGGCAAAGTCTTCATCTTATACGTCTTTCGCGAAGGGGATTTCGTTGGACAGCTGGACCCCTATAGCGATTCGACCCAGCAGTTTAACGGGATCGCCATCGAAGACAGCGTCGTCGGCGTGATTCATAAGCAGGATCTAGAGACGCTGCTCTGGCAATACAGCGATCTCGCCATCGATTTTATGAAGTGGATGGGACTCGTATCGCGCATCACCCAGACGAAGTTCCGCGACTTGATCATGTACGGCAAGCAGGGTGCATTGTGCTCAACCCTCATCCGTCTCGCTAACTCCTACGGTGTAGAGACACCTGAAGGGATTCTGATCAAACAGAAGCTGACCAATACCGATCTGGCTGATTATATCGGCGCTGCTCGTGAAAGTGTCAGCAGAATGCTGAGCGCCCTGAAGAAGGAGAACGCCGTAGATATGAAAGACGGCTATCTGCTCCTGAAGGATATCGATTACCTGAAGGACATCTGCCATTGCGAAACCTGCCCGAAGGAAATCTGTCGGATCTAACGCTGCCCGAGACGACAAAGATCAATCAGGAAATACTGGTTGACCTGATAATACGAATGATTGTTGATTCAAGGTGCGACGAAGCAGGACTGGCGTGTGAGACGATAGATTTTGTTGATTCAGCTGTGTTGAGGCAGTAACGGCGCGTGAGACGATAGTTATTGTCGACTCAGCCGCGATGAGACCTGGAACTGTGCGCGAACCGACAGATTCTGTCGGCTCAGCTGCCTCCAAACAGCACGACATACTTGAGACGACAGTTCCTGTTGACTCCGCCGCGTCGATACCAGAACTGCTCGCGAATCGACAGTTCCTGTCGGCTCAGCGATTGGCTGATGCCATCCACTCCGCGAGACGACATATATTATCGTCTCAGCACTATCCAAAAATAAGTAAGGGCCCTTGACGGGCCCTTTTTTATGTGCTTGCAGCAGATTATGAACGCGAGCGGATCTCCTGCCTCATGAAGATATAATACGACACGCCGAAGCAGATCAAGGTTGCGGCGATCATCGCGGTGAGCTGCGGCCAGCACACGAGCAAGCTCTGTACGAAGCTGAGCGGAGTATCCGGGATCATGAAGAATTGCTGTTCGCTGGCCAGGATCGACGAACCCAAGGTGTTCACTGTCGGATAAAGCAGCGTCTTCGTCACCTCGCTGAACAGATACGCCGGTGACAGACGGAGCAGGAACATCATCGTGCTCTCATAACTCAAGATCGACTCCACGGTGAGCTCACCCGGGGCCAAAGCATTGCCCAAAAGCTCGATGATCATGTTATAGAAGACGCTGAAGAACAGCCATACAGCGATGCCGGACAAGGCCGCTGTCGCAGGCTGCTTGAACAGCACCGAGAACAGGATCGACAGATTGAGCCAGAACGCAACATACACCAGGCTCATCAGCAGATAGGAGATGATCCTGAGGAATTCCTCGAAGGTCAGCTCGATGCCTGTGACGAGAATGCCGATCCCCATGACCAAGAGGCCAAGGGCGAAGAAGGCTGCGCCGATCACCAGAAGTGCCGCTGCGAACTTCGCATTGATCACGTAGTCGCGCGGCACGGGCTGGGCCAGGATGCGGCTTAGCGTTCCTTTGTTGCGCTCGGAGTTAATCGCATCGAAGCCAAGCCCGATCCCGAGCAGCGGCCCCAGGAAGGTGATGAAGGACATAAACGAAGGCACGGTGCCGTTCGAGATCGTGAACAGCCGCAGGAAGAGAAACTCGACTCGCGTGTCCGTCGCTGCCGCTGCCTTGGTGATACCGCTCAAAGCCGTATACAGCGAGCCGAGGCAGGTCAGCATGATGATCCCGATCAGGATGAAGAACCGCCAGCTGTGCAGGTAATCGGCGATTTCCTTGCGCACGATCACCCAGAACGGACGAGTGTTCATGACGCTTCACTCCCTTCGAAGTAACGCAAGTAGATCTCGTCCAGACCGAAGGTTTTCTGCTTCAAGGACAGCAGCTGTACCTTGTGATTGACTACCAATTCTGCGATCTGCGGCGAGATATCCGCATGCGCGCGCATGATCCACTCATCGCTCCCAGCGTCGTGCTGCAGCGAGATCGCATGCTCCAGCCCGCGGATCTCTTCGATCAGCGTATCCGGAGACTGCGACAGACGGAAGCGAATCTCGACCTTCTCGTCGGGGAACAGCTGGTTCGCCAGAGATTCCACATCGCCTTGAGCGAGCAGCTTGCCGCGGACGAACAGTCCTACCCTGTCGCAAACCTCCTGCACCTGGTGCAGCTGGTGAGAAGACAAGAGCACGGTGATCTTCTCCTGTCTGCTCAAACGGCGGATGAGCTGCATCAATTCCTTGATCCCTTCCGGGTCAAGCCCCAGGGTCGGCTCATCGAGGATGATCACTTCAGGCCGTTTGATCAACACATCGGCAAGACCCAAGCGCTGCCTCATCCCGCGCGAGTAGGTGCCGACTTTTTTGAATTTGGCCTCCGTCAATCCCACTTGCTCCAGCAAGCGGTCGGCTTCCTTCCGTCCTTCCTCATCGGGTATGCCGTTGAGCCGCGCTGTGAACATCAGGTTCTCCACGGCATTCATATCATCATAGAAGCCGACATCGTCGGCCAGATAGCCAACCTTCTTCTTCACAAGGATCGGCTGCCGCGTCGGATCCACGCCGCATACGACCGCCGATCCTTCACTCGGCTCCGTCATCCCGAGCATCATGAGGATCGTCGTGGACTTCCCCGCACCGTTGGGTCCCAGCAGCCCGAATATCTCACCGCGCCGAATCGTCAAGCTGAGGCGGTCGACGGCCACCAGATCGCCGTAGCGTTTCGTTAGACCGTTCAGCGTGATGACGGGATCTTCCATCGTGCTGCCCATCGTTTATCTCCTCCCGTATTTGCGGATTAAGTAATAGATACCTCCGATAACAACGGCGATGATCAATACTCCGATCCAACCCCACAACATCGACGTCTCTACGGTGATGCGGAAAGTCGCGCTGTCCGAGACCTCCGATGTACGAGCGGTGATGCTGGCAACATAATCCCCGGCGATCGACGCTTTGTCCGCCTTGATCACGGCTTGCACGTTGACAGATTCACCCGCCGGCAGATGGTCGATCACAGCCGGTTCGAAGGTTACTTCCCAGTTCGTCGGACTAACGGAGCTCAGATTGATATCCGATAGGTCAGCTGTGCCCGTATTCTTGATCACCAGATCGATAGTCTTCTGTCCGCCCGCAGTAATATTCGTGCTGAGCACCCCGTTTGCTGTGGTGACCTGGAGATCATAAGTACCCGTAATCACAACTTCCAGCTCTTGCTCCACACTTGTCTCATTGTTCACGGCACGAATCGGAATCTTGTACGTACCCGCTTCGACCTCAGTCGGCGGCGTGACCTTCACAGCGATCGTCTCTGTATCGAACGGATCCACCTGGACAGAGGTGACGCTGTTGCCGCTTACCCGGAACTCCACTCTCCAGCCCGGATCCGTCGCTGCTTGCAGCGCATAGGTCTGCTCATCCGCCGATTGGTTCTCGAGCTTCGCCGTGAAGGTGAAGTCCGAATCCGAATGACCTTGTAAATTCGGCTGGTCCACGGTCAGATCCGTACTGTAGATCCCTTGCTCCGTCACGGTAACCGTCAGCGGAAGCTTGTTCACCCCGTCGACTTGCACATTGAAGTTATAGGTGCCCCGATCGACGAGATATGGAACTTCCACGCGCAGATTAAGCGTTTCCGAACTGTTCGGTTTAACGGAGATGCGATCGATGCTGTAAGAACCCGATTGCAAAGTATAAGTCCAATCCTGCGGCAGACCTGCTACGCTGATCGTATTGGTTTGCACGGATGAAGTATTGTTGATGACCTCTATGGAATAGGAGATTTTCTCCCCGGGCGTAACCGCTATACTGGCGAACTTCGTGTACAGATCTAATTCAGCCGCCGCGTATACCGGTGTTACCCCCAGAGTCAGCATGAACAGCAGCGTCGACAGCAATACTAAACTGCCTCTTTTTATCTTGTCTTTCATCTGTTCAACCCCTCCAGATTCATTTAGTAATTATTTCATCTAAGAGTATAAGGCGTGAAAATTAAACATAGTTAAATGCAACCTTAAAGGAACATTAAATTTGCTCTGCATACAGGATTCCGCGCAACTTCTGCCGAAGGAGTTGCGTTAGAGACTAATGGGGAAATTTACGAGGAAACTCGCGGCAACGATCAAAACACCCTGCCCTTGATCGGCCCATTCAACACTACAGCGAAGACATGAAGGAGATGAAACTTCCGATATGCGTAGGTGGATAACAACATGCTGTGCTGCCCTGCTGCTGCTAAGCGGATGCAGCGATGCCAATCAGGATCAATCGTCGGCGAATTCCGAACGGTCCCAAGGACAGCATAGGAATCAGGAGAATGCACAGGAAGCATGGACGATGCAGGTAAACAATCCGAATGCCGACAATGATTCGGGAGAAGGAGTAATCGAGGCAAGCGAACCGCGCGGACCTGAACTGGCCGCACATGTTCCGCTGCAACGGCTGGACGGCACCACGGCCGAAGCTCCAGCGCAGGTCATCGTCAATGAAGCGATCGGATATTATATATATATCTTGCCGGGTTATCGCAGCGAAGTGAACCCGGATACCGGCACCCTGACCCTCCAGACCGCCGACGGCAGCGGACAAGCGGTGATCGAAGCCTTGCCTGTGCAGGCTGATCTCCAGCAAGCAGCCGATGAACTGCAGAGCTTGTTGCAGCGAATCGACGAGAATATGCTGCAGATCACCGAATATAAGAAGTTCTCGTTCTGGGAGGATGCATACATATACAGAGCTTATCGAGCGGGCGAGCGGTTGACGGCGATCCTCAAGGAGATCCATGGGATTCCGCTGCGCATCTCGGTCAGCGAGCCGCCGGAAGTTTCGGCCTTGAACACCATCATGGCGATGATCAGCACGATCCATACCGAAGATTACGACAAACTGCTTGCGATCGACGAGCGTGCCGCTCAAGAGCGCATCCTGCAGGCCGTGCAGCTGCAGAAGACGATCATCGAACAGTTCAGCGATGATGAGAGCGAGGCCGAAGAGCGTAATGCCGGCAATACCGAATCCCTGCCGCCGGCAGACAGCGGGCCGGCCATCCTCACACTTTCTGAACTCATCACGCGGGACGATGAATTGACCGCTTATATGGAGACGGTCTATACCCCCGATGCTGCCCGCACAGCCGTGCAGCTCTTGGGGATCAGGAATACCGCTGAAGGTATCCAAGCAGCCGCACCGGCTCAGGAAGCCGTTTCCCTCATCTGGGAAGAAGCGGAGATCAACTTGATCAGCGGGTCCGATACGGACAAGCGCTACTTGGTCCGGGTACCCGTTGATGCGGAGGGGACTTCGCTGCTGCGGGAGATCGAATTCAGGAAACTGAACGCCGGCTGGCGCATCCATACGCCATTGGATCTGCATACCGTCCTGCCGCCAGCGGAGAGCACCGCAGCAGCACGCTGAGACCGGTCCATAATAAATATCAGAAGCATAATCAGAAGCACCAGAGGCACACTGGAGCCGGCGATCCTGACGATCGCCCGGTCCGTGTGCCCCTGATCATGTTTGGTCGTTTATGCCGGCGAAGTAGCGATTCAACTCAACGATCATCCCGCCCATCCGCTGGTTGCTCGGCTGTACGATGCGCGTGATCCCCCACTCCTCCATGGCTTCGGCGGTCACCCTGCCTACAGCCGCAGCGAGCGTTGGACCATTCAGCCGGGCACGCAGCTCTTCCAGCCGTCCGAACCGCTCAGCAGCCTGGAACAGGTGATGCACTTGCAGCGCACTCGTGCAAGCTACAGCGTCGTATCGGCCCGCCAAGATCTCCGCGATAAACGTCCGCAGCTCTTCCTCAGGCGGAGGCGTATTGATATAAGGCATAATCTCATCATATACCGCCCCCTCCTCCGTCAGCCAGCGCTGCAGCGCGGGGGACGGCTCCCCGTACAGCTGTACCGCAAACCGCTGCCCGCGGATCGGGATGCCGGCAAACTGACGGATCAAACCGCGGACACTGCCGTCATCATCGGTGACATCCGGCTCTATGCCAAGACCCTTCAAGAAATTCCTCGTCTTGTATCCCCTGGCCGCAATCTTCACCTGCCGCATAAACTCGATCAGCTGTTCTCCCAACCCAAGGCCTTCCGCCCGCTCGAGCAGGGTCTGTGAACCGATGCCCGTCGTTAGGACCAACCAATCCGCTCCTTCCGTAAGCAGCCGCTTAAGATCCGGCGCCACCTGCTGTTCATCCAGAAGCACCGTCCCTTGGGTTGGCCGTATATGGGCGATTCCACCCATATTGGCGATCAGCTGACTGATCTCCTCTCCTTTGCGCCCTCCGGTGACGGCGATATGCTTGTCCTGCAGCCCTTTCATACATTCAGCCCTCCTGCAACTGGATGAGAGCGGCACTCCTCGGTGCTCTTGTCGGGCCCATCAGATGTCCTTTGGCATCTGCCGCTCATCCGAGTCTTATATTATCTTCCAATATACCATCTCTAAGAGTATTTGGAACACAAGTTCATAACAATATGATGACAAAAGAAGAAACCGCCGGCGAAACCGGCGGTTTCTCTTTAGGCTGCAATGTCAACGTGCATTCGGGAAGATCCGGTCGATGATCTCGACGATTTCCTCAACGAATCCTTCCACAGGGCGGCCTTGACGAAGATCATCGATATACGAATCAACCCGCTCGATAAAATCGGGGTTCGTCGATACATAAACATGATCCACGGTATCATCCACCCTGCGCACCGCTTGTGCGATCTGGTGTTCCATCGTCCTTGTTAACTCGGCGCCATTCTCGAGAACGGCGGCAACATAAGCATTGTGTTCTGTTTTGAGCACATATGCACTTTGTACGAAAGCCAGCTGAACGATCTCATCCGCTGCTCTCTCTGCAACCTGATACTCGACATCCTGGTCTCCGGCATTCATCTGATTCCTTTGATTCATCGGGTTCATCGGATCGCCGCCGCGAGCGCCGCGGTTCCATGCATCCCCGCGGTTTTGCTGTTGCATCTCATACTGATTCTGCTGCTGTCCATTCCGATCCATTCCTTGATCATCGGCTCGGTTGTCGCCGCAGCCAGCAGCGAGCAGCCCCGCTATAAGACATGCGGTGATCGTGATGCTGATCTTCTTATACATCTCATCTTCACCCCGTCTGTGATGGAATTCATGCTTTATCTTTCCACAGATCCTCACAGATCATGCAGGGCGTTCAGCATCCTCCCCATGCTTTCACGCTAGGAACTCGATTTCTGAATCCCTTACTCCGTAATCAATACTCGATCGTAATCAGAGGCGTTCCTAAGGTGAGGCGATACCCATCTCCTGTAGTCAAATGATGAACAGCTGCCTGCAGATGAATCTCTTGACCCGCTGCCGTTATCCAGCGGTGCAAGCGGGGCACGGTATACGTCATGCTTGCGGAGCGCAGATCCTGATAGGCATGGATCGACTCGGTGCGGTGCGCACCTGCTCCCTCCAGACGATCCCAGAACTCATCGGCATGCAGGACCTCCTTCATATCAGCTTGTAAGTTCAGCCGCCAATCACTCTGTATCCCCAACGCCAGCAGTCTGGCATCGAGGTGCTGGAACCACTCGCTGTACCGCTCCATCTCTTCCAAAGACTCAGATTCCAATCTGACGACGACAAGCGCCTCGCCGCCGGACTGCTGCTGAACACTCACCGCCAGCCGCGTAAGGCTGCTAAGCGCAGCCATGCCCGTGTCCGACCGGCTTGAACCGCTGTTTAGGATCATCTGTACAACATCGGACGCTTCCTCTCCCTCAGTCAGTTTGATCATACCGATCTTCATCGCCGTCAGCGCCATATCTGAACCGCTCACTTCCTCCAGCAGATTCGCCATCCAAGTTAGATCCTGGATCACCCCTTCCGCTCCATGCCCGTCCTGCTCCTCCGCATTCGACGCATAGGCCGTTACAGAAACCGCTGCTGCGATGACCACGATGAAACCCAAGCATAGGATATTCATCATAGATAACCCCTGAACGATTCGCGTTTTGCGCATCCGCACCATGTCCAGACACCCCGCTCATAACTTACAGATTCTATGAATCTCGTAATCTTTCTTTATTTCCAGCATCCCCATTTTGAAGTTTTCTATACATGGAGATTTTCATAGATTGGCAGATGGATTTAATATACCAAGGTTAGAAAAAGAAAAGAGACAGATAGAAAAGACTCTCATATGAACAGTCCAGCTCAGCAGAACAGCAAAAAAGCTGCCCGCCGAATGACGAGCAGCTGATGAGCGAGAAGTACGACTTGGATATTCAATTTAGATCATCGATCTAAATCGCCAGGATCTCTTTATGCTTCGATCGAAGCGAGATACTCCCTTACCTCTTCCGGTGTCTTGGCGAATTTGCTGTGCAGATGGGCGATCTTCTCGCCGCTGCGATACACGAGCAGGCTTGGAATGCCGCGCACATCGTTCTCCTCTGCGATCGGCTGCAGCTCTTCCGCATTCAGCTCATACCAGCGCTTGTCCTGATGCTCCTCGATGATCTCGCCGATGAACCGGTCCAGGTTCTTGCAATCGGGGCACCACGTTGTATAGTATTTGATCACGGTCAGCTGATCCGATGCGATCACTTGTCTATATTGTTCTTCAGAAGTAATCTTCTCCATCATCTGTTCTTCATCTCCTATCTTCTGTATATACTTACGAATCTATAGTATCACACTGCCGCCATTTCTCATAGCCCGAACGGCCCGAACCGGATCACCGTCAGCACGATGAACAGAGCGATGCCGACGCTGAGGACCAGCCGGTCAACGCGATTCATCCGCAAGCGAAGGCTGCTCGTGCGGCGTCCGTTGAAGCTCGACAATCCGCGAACATGCATCGCTGTCGTCAGCTCAGAGGCTAATTGGAAAAGCGAGATGATCAGCGGGATGAAAACCGGCGGGAGCTGACTGATGCGGAGCCCCTCCTTGCGCCTGCTGATCTTGCCCCGTGCCCGCACGATCTTGCTGAAGCGCTGATACTCCTCATACAGCACCGGGATGAAGCGCAGCATCAGCGATCCCCCGAGGGACAGCGCCTCCACCGGCAGCTTCAGATGACGAAGGAAACCAAGGCTTTGATCGATCGCCCGCTTCATCATCAATTGGCTCGTCGTAACGGCCAGCACCACACCGAGCAGCGAGATGAACACGAGCTTCGACAGTTCGAAGATGGTGCGCAGCGACGCGGTTAGATCCAGCCGTATACCGTGTATGCTTCCCTCAAAGGACAGTCCCGTGATCAGGACAGAGAGCAGGATGAAGATGAGCAATGGCAACACCGCCTTCAGCAGCAGTCTCCATGGTGCGCGGCTGTAGAGCATCATCGCCGCCGCGATCATCCCTCCTGCGTACAGGCCAAGCCAGCTGTTCTGGATGATGATCCCGAGGGATAAGAGCAGGAAGGAGAGCCATTTTACGCGGGGATCAAGCCGCCGCAGCAATTCCGGGGCAGCAGAAGAACTGAAAGAATCAACGGCTCCTGAACGCCCTGCTCCCAGCCGGGGTGCCCGTTCTTCCAAGTTCCCATCGTTCGTATGCCCCCGGAGCCGGAGCCCTTGTCCTTCCGCCGCCCGATCTCCAGGAGCTTGCAGCAGCGCCTGTGCCATCTCTTCCGGTGACGGCAGCTCGCCGCTTCGCGGCATCTCCCCGCCCGCTTGCCGCAGCAGCTCGACGAAGCGCAGGACTGCCGGCGCCTTAAGGCCGGCCGCTTCCAGATCTGCAGCAGATATCCAGTTCTCGCCGCGACTCGCCTGCAGGACCGCCCGGCCTTCTTGCAGCACGATCAGGTGATCGGCATAGGGAAGCAGCGTGTCCAGATCATGCGTAGCGATGACGAGGGTGTATCCTTGCTTCCGCCGCTCCGTGATAAACTTCAGCAGCGCTCCTACCCCTTGCGCATCCAGCCCCGCCGTCGGTTCATCCAGCAGCAGCCACCGCGGCTCGGGAGCCATAGTGGAGGCCAAGGCCGTCCTTCTCCTCTGCCCGCCGCTCAGCGTCTGAGGAATCGCATGACGGAGGGACGGTGCGAGTCCCATCAGTTCCATCGCTGCGGTTACCCGCCCGGCCGCTTCCTCCTTCGGAAGCCTCAGGTACTTCAGGGAATACAGAATCTCCCGTTCCACGGTCTGCGCGAATAGCTGCTGCTCGGGATATTGGAAGACACAGCCGATGTTCTTCAGCACCTCGAGATTCGGTTTGCCCTTCTCCCAGAGCGAGTGCGCATCATAATGGATGCTGCCCGCGCGAAGGGGGATCAGACCGGAGAGGGCATCGAGCAGCGTGGACTTGCCCGCCCCGTTATGACCCGCGATCAGTGTAATACTCGCATCGGGGATGATGAGATCAAGTTCATGCAGGATGCCGCGGCCGCGAAGATCGGCGACGGATACGCCGGCTACTTGGATCGCCATAACCCGCTCACCGCTTCCATGCATTGCTCCGCCGTCACCGGTCTTAGTTCTTGCAAACGCCCGCTTCGCTTGAGCTCATGGATGACTTCAATGCTGTAGGGCAGGCGGAAACCCAAAGTACAGCAGGGGATCCCCTCTCTGCTCCCATCTGCTGTCCCATAGAAAAAATCCTCCGGCGTGCCCATGAAGACGATCTCTCCGTCATCCAAAACGACAACCTGATCGGCCAAGCCGATCTCATCGATGCCTTGCGTCGCCCAGAGGATCGTCCGGCCCTCTTGCCGCAGACGGTTCATCACCTGCAGCACCTGCTCCTTCGCCGCGGGATCGAGCATCGCCGTCGGTTCATCGAAGATGAGCAGCGATGGCTGCATTGCGATGACCGAAGCGATGCACAGCAGTTGCTTCTGACCGCCGGATAAGCGGCTCACCGGAACATCGGCAAAACCCGTCATGCCGACAGCAGTAAGCGCGCGATCCGCCCGCTCCTTGATCTCCTCCGGCGGAACGGCCGTATTCTCTAATCCGAAACAGACATCCTCCCATACGGTCTGTCCCACGATCTGGGCATCGGGATTCTGGAACACGACGGGCACGAGACCCTGCGGCTGCGACAGCCGCTGCACTTTGCCGCGGGACGGCGGCAGGATCCCCGCGATCACCTTCAGCAGCGTGCTCTTGCCGCTGCCATTGCCGCCGATGAGCGCGGTCATCTGCCCCTCCGGTAGGGAGAGATTGATATCCCGCAGGACGATGCGGATGCCTTCCTCCTGTCTATAGGCTACGGTTACATCTTGTAAGACCACCGACTGCAGCCTCTCCACTGCCCTACCTCCATAAAAACTATTAATGTCATTATTTGTATTGACATCAATCACGAAGATCAAGTATGGTAACCATGATATCTATATTACTCTATCAATTGCAAGACTGGAAGAGGAGGAAGGACATTGCAAAGCAAACGCTCGCTCATCACAGTACGCGGTATTGTGTTCAGTGCACTATTCGCGGCATTAATGATCGTGTCCAGCTTCGCCAACATTCATCTGGGCTTTACTCCTATACCGATCACACTGGAGAATATGGCGGCGATGTTAGCTGGTGCATTTCTAGGACCGTTATACGGTTTCCTTAGCATATTCCTTGTTATATTCTTATTAGCCTTAGGTGTGCCGATCATGCCCGGCGCCGTTGGATTAGCCCGTATCCTGGGACCGACGGGCGGATTTCTCTGGATGTTTCCGATCAGCGCACTCTTGATCGGTCTGTTCATCCGCCGTATCCAAGGTTCAGGCTGGATCGCATATGTGAAGGTCTTCCTGGTGATCTGGCTCTGTTCCTTGACGGTGTATCTGGCAGGGGTGCCGTGGCTGATGTACAAAGCAAACATAACCCTGTCCGAAGGCATCGCCATGGGCTTCACCCCCTTCATCCTCGGCGATACGCTGAAGGCGGTAGTTGCGACACTGATCGTCGTCCCGGTTCGCCGCATCTTCCCGATGTCGAAGTTGATCGGCGGCGAGGATGCGGAGGTCGTGAAGCTGCCCGATGACCAGGGATAACTCACGGTTACGACACAGGATTATTGCATACAACCTTGCTTACAGCGCACGATTTATGGTTATATCGCATGTTTAACAACACTGGACATGTTCGCATGACCGCACAAGGGGCTGTCCCCGCGTCATAATGCAGACGGGGGCAGCCCCTTGTTCCCTGTTTCCGAATCGATTCAGCCTCATGCTTCCCGCAAGGAGTAGAGATGCGCATCACCCTCCGGCTCCGTCATCGCTTCTTTGTAGAAGATCAGCCGGAAGGTCGTCTCCTCAGGATTGGACTCGAAGGTGATATCGCCGTTGTTCTTGATCATGATCTGCTTGCAGATCGCAAGTCCCAGTCCCGTCCCATCCTCTTTCGTTGTGGTGAAGGGCCGGAACAGCACTTCACGCACTTCCTCAGAGATCTCTGGACCATTGTTGCTGATGGCGATATAGGACGCCTCATCATCACTGTAGATATCGATGCGCATGATCTTCTCCTGATCCTGGTTCATCGACAAGGCATCGATGCCATTGTTCAGAATATTAGAAATCACTTGCTGCAGAGCAACCTTCTGACCGTAGATATAGAAAACTTCCCGTTCATTGATCTTCAGTTCGACATTTTCATTAATCAACCGGGGACTCAACAAGGAGATCATCGAGTGGAGCAGCTGGTTAGCCGATAGATAGCTGAAGGGCTCCTCGATGATCTGTTTCTTGGAGAAGCTTAACAAACCTGTAATCTGCATATGGATGTTTTCGAATTCACTCTCGATGATGTTGATATATTTTTCGATATTGGGGTTGGAATCCGAGGGGATATTCGCACGGATTAACTTGAGAAAACCTTTAATCGATGTCAAGGGGTTGCGAATCTCATGGGCCATGCTGGCAGCCATCTTGCCGATCAGAGAAAGCCTGTCCTCATGGAGCTCAGTGATATCATTTTCCTTCTTGATCAGTTCCATCTTCGCATATTCGTTATTAATCGCTGTTTCCAATTCATCCAGCCTCCCGATTACTTCCTTCACTACATGGATTGGAAAAGGAGTCAACGTCCGCTCATGATGATCTATCAATAAATTGCGCATCACAGAGGTGGAGATTCGTACTTCTTCGCTGGGGATCCCCTGTTCGATGATGATTCTGCAGAAGTCCGCAAGGCCCTCCATGATCGGGTGTTCCTGCGGGGGGGTATGCAGTGCCAGCAGATAATCAAACAGCGTATGAAAATAAAACCCTTCCATCAACTTCGTAATGGAAAGATCATGCCCCGTCATCTCTTCATACCACTGGTCGATTAAATTCTGCTGATTTGTAAGCAGGTAATTCACGTATTTCTCATTGTTCTCCTCCTGGGCATTGCTCCACTTCATGCCGTACATCTGCCGCTCAGCATGATTGATGAGTTCATCGTATGAATGCCCATTCACCGGATACTCTGCGATCCCTACCGAATATTTGACATCGGTCAGCCGTTTCTTCAGCTTCTCGTGCAGTTCTTGGATCAAACCCTTCATGCCTTCCGAATCGATATTCGGCACGGCCAGGATGAATTCATCATCTCCCAAACGGGCCACATAGGCACCGTTCGGGCAGATCGACATGAGGGCACTGGAGAACACGCGCAGCAGATGATCGCCGTGGCGGTGGCCGAAGTGATCATTGATTCTCTTAAAATCATCCAGATCGATCAGCGCGATGCACAGCAGTTTCTTATAAATCTGGGCATGTTTCATCAGCTTGCTCATCCGATCTCTGATGAATCTGCGGTTATAACAGTCCGTCAGATCGTCCCGGATCGCAAGATAAGCATAATGATCGTATCGGCGGCCGATCATGAGTCCCGCCAGCAGGACTATTACACCGACTAGTACCGACAGCGAGGATACACCATGATGATGGACAAAAAAAACCGCTACAGTTATACTAGCAGCAAGCGATGTCATCGTACCCAGTCTTCTCATCAAATTCCCCCCTTTCATTCAGAGAGATTCATGAACTAGAAAGCAGTATTCGTTTTCTTCCAAAAGATATATTCTCTGTAAACTTTTCTTTCCCTCTTGCCGAACACAAAATTTGTGAACAAACTATCGTGTGCTGCTTAACGGCAACAATGCCTGAATACAAAGAAACAGCGGCTGTGAACAGGGACATTCACCGCCGCTGCTTGCAAATTAACCCATCATACTTCAGTTCTTTAACTTTGCAGAATATACTGATTCCACTTGCGCTGCCATTCCACATCCGCCCAGAACGGATGATGCGGGGCGGCATTCGCTGAACGGCTTCAGCGAATGCCGCCCCCAGATCATGGTACGGCTCGCCCGGCATCGTCATCGTATACCAAGAGATGTCCCACATCGTAATCGTCAGCTTGCGCGGCAGATGTGACGGAATCTGCATCGGCTTCTACCTCCTCTGATTCCATTATATACAATTTCCCGTTAATATAAGGACGCCCCTTCCGTGTAAGGAAGCCGCCATCCTTGTCCATCCGCCATCATGCATGCTTGTGCTTCATCCCCACGTAATACCATCCCACTCGCAGCCGTTTCATCCGATCGCTGACGATCATTCCTTCACTGAACCGAGCACCAGCCCTTTGACAAAATACTTCTGCAAGAACGGATAGACGAGCAGTACGGGCAAGGCGCCGATGAAGATCTGCGCGGAAGTCACTGTCTTCTGCGACAGGAGTCGGAGCTCTTCGGGACTGATGCTCATCGAGGACAGGTCCCGCTGCACGATAACCGTCTGCAGATACGTAGCAAGCGGATACTTCTTCGGCGAATGGATGTACAACAGCCCGTCGAACCAGGAGTTCCAATGGAACACCATGCTGAACACCGCAAGTGTCGCGATCGCCGGCAGGGAGATCGGCAAGTAGATGACGAAGAGGGTACGCAGATGCCCCGCCCCGTCGATCAGCGCTGCTTCCTCCAGCTCTTTGGGCACACCGCGGAAGAAATTGAGCAGCAGGATCGTCAGCCATACGTTCACCGCCCCAGGCAGGATGAGTACCCAGAAGGAATCGATCAGCCCGAGGGTTTGGACGACCATATAGAACGGGACGAGACCGCCGTTGAAGATCATTGTGAACACGAAGATCCAGGCATAGATCGTCCGTCCGCGGAACACGTAGTTTTCTTTAGAAAGCGGATAGGCTGCCAGGAAGGCCAGCAGCAGCGTCAGCGCCGTGCCGGCAACCGTGCGCAGCACCGAGACGCCCAGCGAGTTCAAGAAGAGCGGATTATTGATCGTCTTCTTGTAGGACTCCAAGGTGAACTCGATCGGCCAGAAGGTGACCAGGTTGGCATCGGCGGCGGATTTGGCGCTGAGGGAGACCGCAAGCACATGCACCAGCGGCAGGACGCAGGTGACCGCGATGATGAACATGGCGATGTTATTGAAAACGGAGAATACGCGGTAAGACCATGTTTTGTGATACATCGTTCATCCTCCCTCTAGAAGATTCGATAGTTGGCCCAGCGATAAGCGATATAGTACGAGAGGCAGATCAGGATCATGCTGATCACGGATTTGAACAGCCCGATCGCCGTGCCAAAGCCAAATTCCCCATTGATAATGCCCACCCGGTAGACGAAGGTATCGATGATATCCCCTTTCTCGTAGACAAGCGGGTTGTACAGGTTGAAGATCTGGTCGAAGCCGGCGTTCAGGATATTGCCCAGCGCCAGGGTGCCTACAACGATCGCGATCGGCATCATCGCCGGGATCGTAATATAGATCGTCTGCTTGAACCTGCTTGCCCCATCGACTTCAGCCGCCTCATAGAGCGTCGGGTTGATATTGGCCAGTGCAGCCAAGAAGACGATCGTGCTGAAGCCGAATTCCTTCCATACGTCAGTGACTACCACCGTCACCCGGAACCAGTCCCCGTTGCCGAGGAAGAAGATCGGTCCGATGCCGAACAGTCCGAGGAAGCGGTTGACGATGCCGCCGTCCGTCGACAGGATATCGATCAGGATCCCGCCGAGGATGACCCAGGACAGGAAGTGCGGCAGGTAGACCATCGTCTGGATGAACCGTTTATAGAGCTGGTTGCGAATCTCATTCAAGAAGATCGCAAAGGTAAAGGGCACGAGCAGATTGAAGATGATCTTCAGTCCAGCGATCAGCAGCGTGTTCCAGATCACCTGCATACTGTCCCTGCGATCAAACAGATAGCGGTAGTTCTCCAGGCCGATCCATTCCGAACCGCGGATGCCGAGCCAAGGTTTGAAGTCTTGGAAAGACATAACGATACCGCCCATCGGGATGTAGTTGAAGATGATCAGGAAGATCAGCGACGGCAAGATCATCAGATGGAACACCCAGGTTTTCCGCAGATAATAGCGAAATCCCCTATTCCCCGGACGGACAGTCTCAGCCGGATCAGCGGCAGCCAGTGCATTGGCTTCCATCTTATTTTCCCCCTCTCTAAATCATGTTGGATAGATTCATGTTGAATTCTTCCCATGTTCTGTTTGCGTTCATTGATGCGCATTAGCTGCGACTGAGACGATAGAAAGTATCGGCTCAGCAGGGCATGCGCGCGTTACGGCGGCCGAGACGACAGAAACTGTCGACTCAGCGTAGCAAGCGCACAGACCGCACCTGAGACGACAGATACTGTCGACTCTGCGTAGCAAGCGCACAGACCGCACCTGAGACGACAAAAACTGTCGACTCAAGCGTGACATGTGCGCAACCGGCGCCTGAGACGACAGAAACTATCGACTCAAGCGTGACATGTGCGCAACCGGCGACTGAGACGACAAAAACTGTCGACTCAGCGTGACATGCGCACACCCAGCATCTGAGACGACAGATACTGTCGACTCTGCAGGGCATGCGCGCGTTACGGCGGCCGAGACGACAGAAACTGTCGACTCAGCGTGGTAAGTCGCGCGCGCAGCTTCGCAGCGGCTCACACCGCAGCAGTTGCTGCACCCTCCAGCCGCTCTCGCCTTCTGATCACGTACATCGAGCGGAGAAGCTGGAATGAAGAAGCGGCCGAAGAGGCCGCCTCTGCTTATGACCCTGTATATGAGCGAGTTATTTGCCCAATGTGTTTCTATACCACTCATTAACTTCCTTCGTGATCTGTTCGCCCCCGCCGGCAAGCCAATCCTGTACGAATTGATCGAAGGCATCCAGCGGTTTGTCGCCGTAGATGATCGCGTTGAAGGTTTCGCGCTCGATCTTCTGCAGATAATCCCATTTCGTCTTCATCGTCTCGGTCGGCGCTCCGATGAACATATCCTTCTTCGAGATCTCCTCTTGCTCCAGCAGCACCACTGCGGCGTTAGGTGTTTCCGGTCCATAGTGCATGGCCACTTCCTTCTCGCGGAAGGTCGTCGGCTCCTTGCCGGAGGCCAGTTTCAACAGAGCTTTCATCTGCGCATCTGGAACCCGCGCTCCATCGCGCACGAGGAAGTATCTCAGAGGCGCAGTCACCGCACCGCCCGGGATGTCGTCTCCGGTCAGGAGGTTACCCTCCTCGTCGAAGGCATAGTCATAACCTTCGAAGATTCCGTATTGGTAGATGCCGCCTTCCGGCGGATCTGCCAGATGCTCGAAGAGATAGTTCTGATAGGTGAAGAAGGCCTCAGGATGTTCGAAATCCTTGTGCAGCAATGTAACGCCGTTAATGTAATGCGTACCGTGCCGCATCGCTGTTCCATCCGGACCCATCGGGATCTTATGCGGTTTCCAGACAGCTCCTTCGACGTTCTTCTCCGTATCGAGCAGCGGCCATCCGCTCATCCAGTACGGTCCCGGGATGATTCCTGCTGTACCGGCTACCGCTGGCTCAGCCGTCTTGTTCTCGTCCCACAGCGCTGCTTCAAACGGGATATATCCCTTGTCCAGCCATTCCTTAAGCTTCGCCAACCCCTGTTTCATGCCGGGGTGGATCGAACCGTACGCCAAGCTTCCGTCTTCCGCTTCATTCCACTGTTCAGGCAATGAACCGAACATTCCAAATACCCAGGACGGATCGCCCATCCACGTGTTCATCGTGTTCTTGAAGCCGATGCTGAGCGGAATTACCTCGTCAGGCGACAGGCCCTGCGGGTTGTTGTACTTGAAGGCCTCCATGACGGCTTCGAGCTCCTCCAGGGTCTCGGGAGCCTCCATGCCCAGCGCATCAAGCCAGTCCTGACGAATCCAGAGCAGGTAGTCGTGGTTGTACGCATAGTCCAGAACCGGAATCCCCATGCGCTGACCGTCCTTCATATAAGGAAGCCAGACGTTCGGGTCGAGTTCCATCGCTCTCTTCCAGGTATCGTTCGCATACTTATCGAAGAGCGAACCCACTTCCCGGTACAATCCGGATTCGATCAGATCGTGGACCAGCTGCGTTTCTCCTGCCCCCAGGGTAACAACATCCGGCATCTCCTGTCTGTTCGTCAGCGCCAGACGCAGCTTCGTCGCGAAGGCACCGTTCGTGTCGGTGACGGACCACAGCGTCTTGATCTCGATGCCCAGCGTCTCAAGCGCCCAACGGGTCGCCACGTTATTCTCAATCGTCTCGCCGTACTTGAAAGTCAGTGCCGGATCAACGCCCCAGACAGTGGTGATCGTCACCGGCGGGTCGTATTTATCCCGGTATGGGTTCTCATCTGTACTGCTTGTCTGTTCACTCTGCGGAGGTGTCCGGCTGTTCGATGAATCGGCCGATTGGTTCGAATTGCCCGAGCAGGCTGCCAATAAGCTGACGATCATCATGACCGCCAACAACATGAGCCATGCTCTTCTCAAACTCGCTTTCATCGCGCTCCCCCTTATCGTATAGTGCTTACATTTCCATTATAGGGGAGGCCTATGTGCTCATCCTATGTCATAATTCGAAGATTTCTGCACCTTTCCCAACTATCTTTATAAAGAATCTTCACATGATCATCCTTCATTCCGGTATCATCCTTCATTCCGCTGACTTCCATCATCTTGCGGCTCACGCTTCCTCCGCCCTGCCGTTCTGAGCTCGTTCCGGGAAACGCCCATCGCGGTACTCATTCGGCGTCATGCCGTAATACTTCTTAAACATCTTGCTAAAATACTGTGGATTCTGATACCCCAGCTCCATCGTGATCTCATAGATCCGCTTGTTCGTATGCTTCAGCATATAGAGCGCCTTCTCCATCCGCATGCGGATGATATAATCGCCGAGGCTCTCTCCCGTCACCGATTTGAACACCTTGGACAAATAGACGGGATGCAGATAGACACGGTCGGCAATCGTCTTGACGGAGATATCGCTGCCAAGATCCCGGCTGACGATCTGCTTCACTTGGTTCACGATGTGGTTCTTCGCATGAACCTCCTGGGTGGACAGCTTGTCCTCCAACTGCTGGACCATCATGGTCGTCCAATGCCTTAACCGTTCCAAGGAATGCACCATGCCTTGGTCGATCTCCCAGTCAAAGCCGATTTGGCTGAACGACAAACCGTACTTATGCGCAGCATAGATGATCGCATTCGTAATCGATAGATAGATCTCGTATAAGTTCTCTCTAGAATAACCGCTTGCCGCTACGTAATCGAAGACCTCATCCAGCTTGCCGCGAACAGCATCCCATTGCTGAGCTTCCAGCAGATGCAGCAGGGTTGGCGGGCGGTAAAGCACATCCAAGGATTCGACCGAACTTGCGGGAGGACTCTGATCCTGCAGGAAGAACACATCCCGCTCCTTCATCTCCAACATGTAAACATATCGCATCGCCGCTCGATACGTGCTTGCGATCGCTTCAGGGAAGTTAAAGGCATTCGTCACGGCAACGGCAACATCTACCTTCAGAAACCCTCGAACATACTGACGAAAGATCGGCAGCAGTCTCTCGAGCTCCTCTCTCAGAACCCGGCGGTCATCCTGTCCTGCTTGGGACAGCCATTCCGGCTTCAGGCTCGCGATGATCGTCATATAGCTGTGAGGGGACTGAGCATGCCAGAGGCGGAACCGCTCCGACAAGACCTCTTCAGCGATGTTACCTGCGGCATATTCCAGCAGCGCATGTGACGCTTCGTCGTATTCCCGAGCATCGAGCCCCATCTTAACCAGCATCATCACCGCAGGTGTATCGACGGTCAGCGGGATCTCATACTTCACCAATCGCTCGCTGATGGTCTGCTTGGAAAGCGGGCGCCCCAGCAGCAATTCATGAAGGAAATTCCGCCGCAGAATCGACAGGTCCGTCTTCCGATCATACATGAGTTGATAATACTGCTCCGCCTGCGCCCATTCATCCTGCAGAGAGGTGATTACCTGCGACAGAGAAGCGATAAGTTCCTCGTCATCCACGGGTTTCAATACATAATCCAGCACATGCAGTTCGATCGCCTTCTTGGCATAGTGGAATTCAGAATGCCCCGTAAGCAGGATGCAGCGCACATTGGGCCAGCGTTCCTGCACAAGCTCGATCAATTGCAGACCGTTGACTTCCGGCATCTGGATATCCGTAACGAGGATATCGATCGAGTGCCGTTCCATCAATTCCAGCGCCTCAGCTGCGGATTCCGCCTGATGGACCTTATTCACCCCAAGTTCGCCCCAGGGGATCGTAACCTTCAAGCTCTCCGTAACATAGGATTCGTCATCAACCAGTAAGACTTCGATCATCGGAAGCCCTCCTTAACACATTCGCCTCAGACCAGATCAAGTCCACCCGCAAGCCGCCCAGCTCAGAACGGGACAGACGGACACCGGCTCCGTTCCCGTAGCGCAGCACCATTCTCTGATGCACATTCCAGAGTCCGCAGCCCATCTCCTCATCCATCGGTTGAGCCATTTGTCGTCCCAATGCTTCCATCTCGGATTCGCTCATGCCCCTGCCATTGTCCTCAACGGTCATCGTCGCCTGCCCTTGCTCGACTTTGCCGGTGATGCGGATGAGTCCCGCTCCCGCCTTCTGTTCCACACCGTGAATGATGGCATTCTCCACGATGGGCTGGATCAAGATGCGAGGGATGAGCCAGCTGTACAACTCCTCCGGCAGCTCAATCGTATAATCGAGCCGTTTCTTCCGCAGTTTCTGAATCTCTAGATAATTTCGAACAAACTCCATCTCCTCCCACACGGTGACCCATTCCTTCTCCTGTCTGGTCGTATAGCGGAAGTAGCTGGCCAAGTTCTGGGACATCGCGATGACTGCCCGCGTATCCTGCAGTTTCGCCATACTGGAGATAAATGAGAAGCAATTATAGAAAAAATGCGGATTAATCTGCGACTGCAGCTGTTTCAGCCGAGCTTCACGCACGTGGATCTTCTCCAGGTAGACGTGCTCAAACAGCTCCTGGATCTGCTCCACCATGGAGTTGAACCGTCGAAATACGAAGCTGAACTCACTGTGTCCCTTCGGCTCCAGCCGAACGGTGTAGTCTTCATTTTTCAAGCGATTGAAGCCGCGGATCAACTGTTTCAAGGGCACCTGTACTTGTGCATACAGCATATATGCCGTAACCAGGCTCATTAGCAGCAGGGCGATCACAGAGGAATAGAACAAACGGTTCGAACGCTGGATCGGCGACATTACCTCTGACAGCGGCAAGTAGTCGACCAGATACCACCCCAGGGTATCGGAAAGGGCGACATGTACCATATATTTGTTGTTTTCGATGTTAACGATTTCATTCTTAATCGGAAGTCCATCACTCATATCCAGATGTTCAACGAGCTGCCGGGCAAGTTCGCGGTCTGCCGTGCGGTTATAGATGAGGTAGCCGGTATCTGCATGATAATAGAAAGGATCCCGTCTGCCGTCGCGCTTGAACTCATCGAGCATCTTCTCGATGTTCTGACTCGAAAACTGCACCTCGATGACCAGATTATGATCGAAAGGATCCGCCAGATACGGTGAAGGTGTGGACATGATCTTGAAGAGATAGCTGCCGTCATCCTGTGCGGTTACCTGCCAGCCTTTCGTTCTCAGACTGGACAGAAGTTCTTGTTCATCGTATTCCTTAACATCGTTAACAGATACCACCCGCCGCAGGGAAGGAGAGTAGATGAGGATCTGGCTGACAAAATCCGCAGAACTCTGCTGGATGTTGAGCTTGCTCTGAATGCGTCTCATCAACTTGATCTGCTCGAAATTCAGGTGCTTATTATACGTCCAGATATGCTTCAGATTCGAAATATCCGGATCCTGCAGCAACAGATTAGGCCAAAGCGCAAGCAGCCCCACATTCGTATTGATCTGATCCTGGAAGAAGATCAATTGGTTGGTATGCGAACGAGTCAGCTCCGTGGCCAGCACATTCGTGCTCGTCTTGTTGGAGTAGAAATACAACACCACGATCGGAATCAACAGGATCAGATTGAAAACCACGAGCTTTCTGAACAGATTGAATCTGGGCATCCGGACACCCCTTGTTCATTCACATTTTGCTTATGTATGCACTCCTGCCTGCACTGTAAATCTATATGATTCAGCATGGTTCATCGTCGATGCGTTTGAATTCAATGCCTGTTCTGTGATGCTGATTGATTTGTTGTCAGTCCTATGCTGATGCTGTTTCTATTCTGAGTCATTATTGCAGAATCGTTAGGAGCAAGCGCAATTCTTATATCGTGCAGAATGTTTAATGTTACCTCTATTATAAATCAAACGACCTGTACCAAATGAAACATTTCAGCAGTTTTTCCAACTATTTGGCCGATTCTTGGTCGATTCATGCTGCTCTGCATTTTAGGACAAAACCAACACATGAACGCTCCCTTTTCTCACTTATTATCCTATTTATAGAACAAAATCTCCTGACGGGCCCGACGACCCTCACATGCCTTGCGCCCCCAGCCATCCATCACAACAGCGAAAAACCGGCCTGGATCATCCCAAGCCGGTCTTCCTTCCATCTATGCTCGATGCCTTTCGCCTATCTTCGAATCCTTACATCTATAATCGCAACACATATCACTCGTACAACCTCTCGATCAGTCTGGCTGTGACAACCGCAGTTTCCGCTCTGGTCACAGGACGCAGCGGCGAGAACTGCCCTTGGCCCGTACCGCGCAACAGGCCCGCACGGTGCAGGACATCAACCGCCTCAAGCGCATAATCAGCGATCTGATGCTGATCTTGGAATCCCCATCCTTCATTGACCCTCGGCAGCTGGATGCCCAGCGTCTGCAGCGCGCGGTCGATGAGCACCGCCAGATCTTGCCGGCTGATCGCATCGGCAGCGACGAAGCGGCCGTTGCCGATGCCCCGGGCGATTCCTAATTGTTCCGCCGCGGCAATCGCATCATGCCACGGGGAGTTGGCCTCGACATCGGAGAAAGACGCAGGTTGATCGGCAGCTGCCAATGCAAGGCCGTTCACCAGCATATGCGTGAATGCGCCGCGAGTGATAGGCACTGCCGGCTCGAAACGATGGTCATCTCCGATCATGACGATGCCTCTAGCAGCTAGAAGCTCGATGCTCTGCTTAGCCCACTCCACATCGGAGATATCTGTCAGATGTACGTTCTCATGCCATACCGCAAACTTGCCCAGATGCTTCGGCCGGAAGAGCACAGCTTCCGCCCCAAGATCGAACAATCCGTTGGACACCGGCAGGATCTCGCCGTCTTCGCTGATGAAGTGTACGACCACTTGATGCGGCATTTCCTCTTCTCCCAGCGCATAAGGGATCTCAACGATCAGCTCGCTGCCTTTAAGCTCCTCGATCCGCGTGCCGTTCACCTTAATCGCAATATCATACAGCGTACGGCCGACTAACTTGCGCCGGATGTCAGCCGGCAGTTCTGCCGGATCCAACTTAGCAACGGACACCTCAACTTGTCCCTTTCCTGCTGCACTGCCTGCAGCTTCCGCCAGCCACACCGCGGACAATTGAATAATCGCCAAGTCAGTCCTTAGCACGAGCGACTCTACGCCTTCATCACGGGCTTGCACGAGCTGCTCCGACGACAGGACCGCAGCAGCTCTATCCCCTTTAACGGGAACCTCGAGATCAAGCGTGCTGTCCATGCCGTCGGCCAGCCAAGCGGCCAGATCGATCTTGGTAACCGATTGATCGACGGGAGTGATCATCCAAACGCCGCCTGCAGATCCGCCTCCTTTCCCGCTGCCATTGCCGATGTCATTACCGCTGCCGGCAGAGCCGTCCCCATCGTCATCGTCACCATCACTGTCTTCATCGTCGCCGCCATCCTCGCTGCCGCGGTCATCTCCGCCGCCGCCATCGATGCCAGGCAACTCAGTGCCCAGATATCCGACCTGTACATTATCGATCAGCATCCAGTTGCCGCTGTTGCCGTCGGTATAGAAGCCGATTGTCAGCTGGCCGCTCTCAACTTCAACAACCCGTTCATTGGCCCTCATGCCGCTCGATGCGGGAATATCCACACGCACCTCATCCCCGCCGCGGCTGCGGACATACATGTAATGAGCATTCATGTCCCCGCCGTTGTATGACCAGAAGGTGATCCGGTAGAACCCGTCCGCCAATCCCGCGATCGTCTGCCATACATCGGATTGGAAGGGCTGCTCCAGCCAAGCGGAGAGCACGTAGTTGCCATCCACGGCTTGCTCATGGTATTGGATGTAGGTTGCCTGTTTGGTTGTGCTGACATGCCATTCCGGGATGATCGTGCGGTCATGCTCGACCCGCAGCTCGAAGCTGGGGTTATTAAGCAGAATCGGAGTCAGCAGGCGAACCTCCACATCCTTCGTCGTCTGCCGTGCTTTCACCGTGACCCTAGGCGAGTATCCGTCGAGATAGCCTTCCGCCGCCACCCGCACCACATATCCGGAGCCCGCCGGAACGCCGTCCACAACATAGCGCCCCGCTTCATCCGTCAGCGTTCGGTACTCTTCATCTCCGCGTTCAACGATTACCGCCGCACCTGCCACCGGTTCTTTGGCGGGATTTGTAACCACACCGGAGATCGCTCCCAAGCTGGACAACAGGACAAAATCTACGCCATCCGTCACCTGACCGATCTCCACCGAGACGCCTTCCACAAGCGCCGCATCATACTTCTCCTTCACAGCCTGCACAGTATACCCCTCGCCGGCTGGCACATGCAGGATCTCATACCGTCCGGCGGCATCGGTTACGGCGGCATAGCGCTGCTCCTTAGTGTCGACGCTGACGACCGCTCCTTCGACGGGAAGCCCCGCCGCGTCCACGACTTTGCCGCTGATCGATCCGGAAATCAGCACGATCCTAATCGCATCAGCCTCTGTTGTTTCGCCTGCGCGGACCGATACCTCCGACAGGAAGCCGGGAACGTAACCCGCTTTAGCCGCCATGACGATATAGCCCGTGCTTTCAGGTACATCTTGCAGCACATAGCGCCCGTGCTGATCCGTCTCGGCTGTGAAGACATCCTCACCGGCGCTGACCGTCACCTTCGCACGAGGCGCAGGGTCGCCGGCATCATCCAGCACCGTGCCGCTGATCCGCCCTCCGGTCAACATCACGATGACACCCACGGTGTTCTGTCCGGCCAGAACCCGATCGACATACGCGGTCCCGGACTCATACCCCGGCTTGCTCGCCTCGATGCGGTAATCGGTGCCCGGCGGAACATCAGGGAACAAGTAATTCCCCCACGGATCCGCTTTCGCATACCGCATCTCGCCGCTTGCAAGCGTTAGACGAAGCTCCGCCCGCGCGATTCCGGTACCGCCTGTACCCAGCACCCGTCCTATGATGTTGCCTGTCTCAGAACCTTCCGTATTGTACAGATAAGCATCATGTACCGGCAGCGCTTTGCCGTCAAAATCAAACAACGTCGTATTGGAGACCACATTCACATCCGGTTGATCATCCGCTTCCCGGATGGCCCAGCCTACGCCCGGCACCTCGATCATGATCGGATCCCAGTACAGATCCCCGATGATGCGGCCGTTGCCCGCACTCTTCAATCCATTGAACAGCGCGATCATGAAGTTCTTCTGCCCTTCCGGCGAGCTCGTCTCCTCCGGATACGGCCCGTTGTTGGTCAACTGTCCAGGCGTGCCGTTCGGCAAGGTCGGATTCCACTTATACCCCGTTTCCATGACGAGGATATCCTTGTCATATTTTTCACTGATGTATACGAAGAAGTCCACCGCTTCTTCGATCGTCTTCTTCGTCCAGAACGGATAATAGGACGGACCGATCACATCGTACTCAACGCCGTATTCCGCCATCTTATCGAAGAAGGTTATATACTTCCCGTAGTTGCCGGCGTCATCCAGATGCAGCACAACGCGCGATTCCGGCGAAACCTCCTTAACAGCCTTATAACCTGCCTTCAAGAAATTCGCTAGATACCTCCAGTTGTCCCCGGCTGCCCGTCCGTATGGATACAAGAGACCGCCCTGCATCTCATTGCCTAAGGATACATACTCGGGAAGCGTCCCCTGCTCCTTCAAAGCCGTCATGATGTCCTTCGTATATTCATACAGCAGTTCTTCTAACTTCTTGGCAATCTGCTCCTCATCCGTCATGCCCTCAATCTCTTCTTGCCAATCATATGGGATGATCTGCGTCTCGCCGTTCGTCCAATAGTCGCTGTAATGGAAGGTGAATTGGATCTGCAGCCCGGCATCCTTCGCCCGTCTCGCCAGCTTCAGGACATCCTCCTTGTCCATGATACCTTCCTGGCGGTAGTACTCGCCGTTGCCGCGCCCTTTGCCCGGATTGTTGTAAAGTCTAATGCGGACGATGTCATGACCGTTCTCCTTCAAGATCTGGAACAGATCCTTCGGATTGCCCTCGCGGTCGTAGAAGATGCCGCCCCGCGATTCGATGTGGGTTAGCTCCGAGATATCCCCGCCCTTGAGCAGCCGATACGGCTGATCGTCCTTGACCAGTTCCACCCGGTCGATCATCGCCCAGGTGCCCGCTTCCCCCTTCGTATGCAGACCGATCGTCAAGGTACCGTCCGCTGCCTCGATCCCTCGGACATAGACCTTCGTCCACCCCTCCGTTTCCGGCAATGCCGTACGCGCTTCTGAACGGCTGGAGCCAGCTGCGAACAGATAAGCGATGCCGTCTCCCCGTCCCCCATGCCAGGCCCAGGCGGACAAGGTGTAGGGTCCGTTCTCCAGATTCTCCAGTCGCTGATAAGTGCGCACTTCATAGCCCTGATCAGCTAGGTGCATCAGGGCATGCCCGCTCTTGTATCCCACGCTGCCTGCATCAGAAGCATCCTTATCCCCCTGTACTTCCCAGCCGACAAGGGTCCCATCATCCGCAAGCTCCTCGAAGTCATAGTTTACAATCGGTACACCCTTCGGCTCCCCGTCATCCTCTGTCACTTTTGAGATTTCCACTAAGTCGATGTTGGCCCATGCTCCGCCTTCCGCATCAGCATAGAAGCCAATCGTCAGTTCGCCATGGCTCACCGTGAAGGGCAGGGTGACCTTCGTCCACGTATTCACGCGAGGAAGATCCACTCTCGCCTCGGTACCGTCCCCTCCTCGCACATACATATACAGTTCATGGAACGTGCCGTCACTTGCTGTCCAGACGGAGATTTCATAATCCCCGTAGACGATTCCCGTCACCGTCTGCCAAGTATCGGCGATATACGGGGAGCTGCTCCAATAATTCAGGTTATGCGAACCGCCGCCGGCCGGCGCCCATCCGCTCCCTTGTTTAATCGCATCGCTGCCGTTGGTCTGCCACATGGACAGGCCGTCCTCGAAGCTGTTATTCGGAATGATCACCATGTCTTTGCCTCCATCTCCTAAGTAAGTCAGTGTGACCAGATCCACACCCAGCCAAGCTCCCGCATGCGCATCCGCATAGAAACCGATCGTCATCCCGCCGTCCTGAATCTCCACCTGCAGATGGACCTGCGTCCATTGACTGGAACTGGGGATCGCTGCCTTATGGGTTTGCTCTCCCGCGGTTTTCACGTACATATATTTCTCATCAAACTCACCGTTCACTGCCGTCCAAGCGGACAGCATGTATTTGCCGTTCTTAAGGTCTGTAATCGTCTGATAAGTATCGGCAACATAAGCGGTATCGCTGTAATAACTCAGCTTCTTATGACCGCCGCCGTCGGGGACCCATCCATCATCGCTAATCGAGATCGCTTCGCTGCCATTCGTCTCCCAGTCATCGAGATCTTCCTCGAAGCTGGGATTGAGGATCAGCACATTCTCCGCAGCTATGGCCCGGCTTGCTTCATATGGAGCCAGTACAGCCGACTGCGCAACAACCAAAGCCAGCATCAACAGCACATTGCCGATTCGCTTGAACATGGTACCTTCCCCCTTACCATCAGTCATTCTCATCCCCTCCTGTTGAACTGCCAGCATCCAACCACACAGGAACAGACCCCATGCAAGCGGATACAAAAAAGACCGACATCATCCCTTGCATGCGTCAGTCTCTTAGGATCTCTCAATTATAGATGGTAAAGCGTTGCGGATAAGAAATGTACGGCACAATCCCAAGATTTACAGTTAATAATGCAATCATTTAAAAAAAAAAGAAGTGCCGCATGCATACCTGACCGGGTACACATCAGCACTTCACGCGGATCTTACAGAATCGGTGATAACAAACGAGCAACCGATTCCCTTAAACGCAGCGAAAGCGGCCGCTGCTTATAAGCTTCAAGCGTCAACGGATCGCAATACTGCAAATCATCCAAGAAGATCTGCTCTAACTTCGAAGCGGTCTGGCTGTCGTAGATGATCGCATTGCTCTCGAAGTTCAAGCGGAAGCTGCGGATATCCATGTTCGCTGTGCCGACGGTTGCGATCTTCCCGTCAACGACGATCGTCTTCGCATGGAGGAACCCCTTGCGGTAGACGTACAGAGATACGCCGACCTCCAGCATATGTTCAAAATAAGAGATCGACGCCCAATACACGAAGCGGTGATCCGGTTTGCCCGGCACCATCAAACGCACATCCACACCCGACAAGGCTGCGATCTTAAGGGCCGCATACATGCTCTCATCGGGGATAAAATAAGGGGTCTGAATATATACGCTCTTCTTCGCCGATGCGATCATCTTGATAAAGGCATTCTTGATCAGCTCTTCCGATTCATTAGGGCCGCTTGACAGAATCTGGATACCCGCCTGCCCCTTGGCCGGAACTATGGGGAAATATGCCCGTTCCAGCCCGATGTTCGCCTTCTTCGATACATTCCAATCCAACAGAAACTGAACCTGCATCTGGCGAACGGCGCTGCCCTCAATTCTCAGATGCGTATCCCGCCAGTATCCGAACCGCGAATCCAAGCCGAGATATTCATCCCCCACGTTAAAGCCGCCGATATACCCCGTCATTCCGTCGATGATCACCAATTTGCGATGATTGCGATAATTCAGACGATGGCTCAGGGTCGGCAGTTTCAAAGGGAAGAAGTACGCTACTTCGCCGCCCGCTTCTCTTAGCCGATCAAAAAAAGAACGCGGCGTATGGATACAGCCAAGATGGTCGATCAGGAGCCTGACTTCCACGCCTTCGGCCGCTTTCCTCGCAAGTGCTTCGACCAGATTCTTGCCCAGATGATCGCCGCGGAAAATATAATACTGAACATGGATATGGTGCTTCGCCTGTTCGATCTTCTGGAACAGATCCGCAAATTTGTCGGTGCCGTCGGTGAAGATCTTCACGGAGTTATCTTGTGAGTACAGGGAATGCCCTGTGCGCAGATTCATCTGAATGAGGTCCTTGTACGCCTCCGTATGCGGATCGTTGAACGCCAGATTGACCAGTTCTTCTTGCTGTCTGGTCACCAGCTGATTCGCCAAAGCAAGATGTTCTTCGGTTAAGCGATACACTTTGCGCCGGTTTAGATTCTGTCCGAAGAAGATATAGACGATGAAACCTATGCCGGGCAGAAACAACAACACCAACAGCCATGCCCAAGTCACGGCGACGTTGCGCCGCTCCAAGAAGATGACCGTAACGGCAAACACGATGTTGATCACTAGGATCACAAGGGAAATCACAGCCCCGGAATTCATCTCAGATGACTGCATCCTTTCTCAAAGCTATACTGCTATCGTCTTCTACTAGTCCGCATTGTCATATATTCCCAGTCCATCATACGACTTCATGCTGTTATTCCTCTTAGTCATCTATCTCACTCGTCTTCCGACTTCCGTTCAATCCTCCGCCAATCCATGCTTAAAGGCATAGATTGCTGCCTGTGTGCGGTCTTCCACGCCGAGCTTCGCGAGGATATTCGTGACATGGAACTTCACCGTCTTCACGCCGATCACCAGCTCATCCGCGACCTCTTGGTTGGACTTGCCCTTGGCGATCAAACGAAGCACTTCCATCTCCCGCTCCGTCAGGTCCTCATGCGGCAGATGTTCAGCGGGCTTGCGGAAGCGGTTCATGATCTTCGATGCCACTTGCGCTTCCAAGACCGGCTGACCCTTCACCGCTTGCCGGATCGCCTGCGCGATCTCATGCGCCCGGGAGGTCTTCAGCAGATAGCTGAAAGCCCCCGCTTCGATCACTGGATAGATCTTCTCATCGTCGATGTAGCTCGTCAGCACGATGACTTTGCAATCGGGCAGCTCTTTCAACAAACAGCGAGTCGTCTCGATCCCATCCATGCCGTCCATGACGAGGTCCATAAGCACCACATCGGGTTTGTATTGCACAGCTAAGCGGATGCCCTCTTCACCGTTTGACGCCTCGCCGACGAGGTCGATGTCCTCTTCCGTTCCCAGCACGGCTGACAAGCCGATGCGAACCATCTCGTGGTCATCCACCAGCAGCACTTTAATCTTGTCCTTGCTCATCCGAACCACTTACTCCTTCTATTAGGATCGGTACGCGGATATCGATCCGCGTTCCCCTGCCAGGTGCTGACAGGATCTGAATCGATCCGCCGATTTCGTTCACTCTCTCCTGCATCGAGATGATACCGTAGGAGGCGGATTTCTTCACTTCCATATCAAATCCAACGCCGTTATCCCGTATGAACAGACGAACATAGTCTTGCCTGCGCTGCAGGCGCAGCTCAATCTTATCGGCGCGTGAATGTCGCAGGGAATTGGACAAGGCCTCCTGCGCGATGCGGAACAGATGATCCTCGATACCCCGCGGCAGCTGCACCTCATCGTCCATCTCAAACTGAATTCCGATCGGTACTTTGGCTCTCAGTTCCTGAATCAGCTCATACAAGCCCTGCGCAAGCCCCTTGCCCTCCAGATGGACCGGCCGCAAGTGAAGCAGCAAAGCGCGCATCTCCGATTGGGCCACGGAAGCCATCTCCTCGATGAGCGCCACTTGCCGCTGCGCTTTTGCGAAGTCCTTGTCCATCGTGCGGCCGAGCGCCGTCGCCGTCATGGAGATCGCGAACAACTGCTGGCTGACCGCATCGTGCAGTTCCCGCGCCAGTCGCTGCCGCTCTTCCGTAACCGCGGAGTAGCGCACCCGCTCCGCCAGCTCAGCGTTATTCGCCGATAACCGCTGCAAGGAAGTTACCTGTTCTTCCCATTTCTTGCTGATCCGCCCGAGCTGTTCGCCGAGTCGCCCGATCTCGTCTTCGCCGAGATCAGGTACCGCTCTAGTCAGATTCCCCTTCTCCAACATCAGCATCGACTCGGACAACACCTCGAGCCGTCGTTTGATCTTGCTGCTCTGCCAATAGCCGTAGAACGCTCCCAGTCCGAATACGATCAGGGCGATCGTCAGCCCGTTCCTCAGGACATCGAGCCAGTGCCCATCCAGTTCGAAATAATCATAGATGTAGAGAAGATACAGAATCACCGCCGTCAACAGCAGGCTGAACAGGATCGCGCTGCCCATGCTGCGCCATATCATATTCGTCAATCTGCGTCCGCGGTTCATCCCTGTACCCTCCTTCATGCCTGTCATTACAGCACGGTCACATTCACATCACCGACTACATAGGACAATGTAATGTTCACTTTGTGCTCTGCCGTATCATAATTCAGCGACTGCCAGGTCATCTTCGTGACCAGGCCGTCCTGCTGTTCCAGTCCGATCTTCGTCTGACCGATGAGGATGATGGACTGGATATGCACCCCGATATCATCGGGCACGATGATATCGATGTCACCTACGACACCTTGCAGAAGGAGCGTCGTCTCCGGCTCCTCGATGATCGCCAGCGACAAGTCCAGATTCATCTCGCCGACGATCGACCATACGGCCATGTTCTGAAGCACCCAAGGTTCTTTATTCCAACGGATGCTTTCCAATATATTATGTCTTTGCGTATAAGATGGATTGCCTTGCAGCTGATTCGATCGCACCAGATAGTAGCCGAAGGAGATGAGAATCACGGCAAAGACAATGGACAGATGACTCAGCGCCAAGAACATCAGCCCGATCCCAATCAGCACATAGCCAGTGCGATTCTCGCCGCTCTTCAGCTTATAGATGCCGAGACCGACGACCAGGATCGCCGTAACCGTAAAATACCCGATGAGATTCCCCAGAAGTATATATAGGCCTGCACCGATTAAGACCAGGGCGGTATTGCGGTTGCGCAGATTGTCCATGCCGTTCACCTCCTCGCTGGAAAGGTCAAGCCATAGGCTTGACACGCGCTATGGCTCGACTAACTTTTAGCATATCATATCTTCTTAGGACTTAAAATCCATCACTTCTTAGAGATCCTGCAGCAAGCTTCTCGCGAAGTGCGTTCATCTCAGCTTCTACTTTCTCTTGACGGACCAGATCAGCTTGCGGGTTAACGGTACTTCCCCCTGTGTAAGGGAGCTTGCTGATCTCCGCCTCCACTTCCATCTGGATGATCTTCTCCTCCATCCGTTGGAAGCCGATCGCTGCGGTGCCTGCACCGATTTGGTTCGATGCTGTCACCTGCGCCATCTGCTTCTTGGCTTTTGCGAGTTGTGCGCGGCTGACCAGTTCATTGCGCTTATTGCGCATCTGATAGAATTGGTTCTTCATATCATGCAGCTGCTGCATGAGTTCATCCGCTTGTGCCTTGGATGCCGCATGCATCTCCTCCAGCTCCGCTGCCTTCTCCGCATAGTGCAGCTTCTCTTCCAGCGCTTGCTTCGCCGTCGCCTCCTGGCCTTGTATCAGCGCGTCGATTGCTTGTTGTTCGCGCTCCTGCACCAGGCGGTTCAACTCATCAAGGCGCTGCTTCAGCCGGCGTTCATTCGCCATCTGCTTGGCAACGGTCACTTCCGCCTTCGCGATTTCCTCCTCCATATCGCGGATGTAATGATTTAACATCTTGATCGGATCTTCCACCTTATCCAGCAGATCATTGATCGACGCCTTCGTCATGTCCTTAATCCGTTGAAATACTCCCATCGTTAAATATCTCCTTTCTCCTGATTGTTTTTGTTATTCATCTGTCGTCCAGCTTGACTTTCATATTGGGCCAAGCGCTTCTTGAGTTCCTCAATCTCCTTGCGCAGCGCTTTGGTCTCCACCTCGCGCATCATCTTGTCCAGCTCATCCTCGGCTTGTGCGGAGGAAGCTGCCTGGTCGTCGCTTGCGGGACCGCTTTGCGGACCGCCGTTCCAGACGCCCTTATAAGCATGTTTGTGCTTCGCAGAGCCGTCTCCCCAGAACGAGAACCAAGACTGGCCGCCGTGCGGTCCATTGGAAGCAGGACCGAAGTTGAAGGTTGTCTTCGCATCATAGCCGCCTGGCTCCTCCGGGATGACCAGCCCGGCGATGACATACAGCAGGATCACCGTACCGCCGGAGAAGACCGCTCCAACGACTGCGACGATGCGAAGCAGCGTGGAATCGACTTGCAAGAGCTCGCCCAGGCCGCCGCAGACTCCGAATATTTTGCGATCCGTTGCGGATCTGTACAGTTTGGCCGTCATTTGCCTGCTCCCTCCTTCTCCAATCGTTCTTTCAGCTTCTGCAGTTCTTGCTCCAGCGTGCTCTTCAGTACGGAACCCGCTTGATAGATCGTCTCTTCCGTCATGCGGCGCAGTTCGCGCAGGGTCATCGTCTCCATCTCCAGATCCGATACGCGGTCTTCCAACCGGCGGAACGCGCTTTCCGTGCTTCTCCAGCCGGCTTGGTGCATCCTCTCATTCATGCGCTGCCTTAGGCGAATCGATTCCATGCGAGCCGCATAATACTGCCGTTTGGACAACACTTCCTCGTATTCGGTTCGTAAGGTAGCCAGCTCTTGCGTGAGTTCAGCGACATTCGACTTCGCTTGCTCGTACAATCCCTTATACTGCTGGGCCTTCTCCTCGTTAAGCAATTTGTCTTGCAGCGCCAGCCTTGCGATCTCCTCCTCGCCCGCCTTCAGCGCCACGCTCGCCTGCTGTTCCCGCTTCTCGGCCAGCAGGCCGGCCTGCAAGTACTGCTCACGCATCGCTTCCATATGACGAGCGCACTGATTGTACAGCTGTTCCGTCTGCATGATCTGTTCTCTTCGCGCTGTCAGGAACTCATCGATCAACTTCACCGGGTCTTCAGCGCGCTCCAGTCGATCATTCAGGTTAGCGACGGTGATATCCCGGATCCTCTTCATCACGCTCATCGATCACACTCCTCCTTCTAATAGTCATGGATTGGTTTGCAGCTATATCTTGATATCCTCTAGATGGTCCTGTTCTGTTGCTTCAACATATGCACCCCGTACAGGATCAACGCGGCAGCGATCAGCCAGCCGATCAGCCCCGCTAATTTGCCGAAGAGGATGAGTCCGCCCAGAATGGCCAGCGGCCAACCGATGAAACCGCTGCGGTGTTTGATCAGGGTATAGCCAAGCACGAGCAAGATGATCGAGAAGATCCAACTCGTGAGACCTCCGAACCCGAAGCCGATCTTATGGAGTAAGATCAGTGCTCCGACGGCGATCAGGATGACTGCAATACCCGTTTTGCGATTCGTGCTCAATGTCGTTCACCGCCTTTCCGACTGTCGTCGATCTTTCTGTCTTTATTCTAGGGGAAGCAAGCTCTCGCCAAAACGGACCGGGGATGGTTTTTGACCTCGACTTTGGTCGGGGTTGTCCTCCGGTCTGCAGTTCAGTAACGCCGATCAGACACCAAAAAAGCAGGCCCCCTCTCGGGTTCCTGCTTGCCTTGAACACTCCATATTCAACGTATAATACCCTGCCGTGCTTAATCAGCCTTCTCCTTCCTCTCAAGCACCTCGACGATGGATGCCAAGAAGGCCAGCGCCAATCCCTGCCCCCAACCCTGCGCCCACTTGCGGTCGATGTTGAGATAACCTTGGATATCCTTCATCACCGCGGTACCGCCGGATACGTTCAGCACCCGTCCGTTGTCCGCGATGTTATCCAGGATCCCTTGGAGCGCCTTCTGCACATACTTCGAATGCATCGGGTTGCCGTTCTCGACCATCGCTGCCGCAATGCCGGCCGAAGCGGAGACCTCGCTGTAGGATTCCGGATAGTCCAGCACCGTTCCCCACAGACCATCCTCCCTCTGCAGATTCTTCAGAGCGGCGAGCTGATCGCGCAGCGAACTCCAGATATGCATCATCGGCGGATACAGGTATGCCTCGGGCAGGATCTTCGCCGCACGAGCCATCGTATAAGCCGCCCAAGCATTGGCGCGGCCCCAATAGATGCCGGACATATGGTCCTTGGTGATATGGTTATAGCCGTGATACCAGATACCGGTGTTCTCATCCTGCAGGTAATTGATATGCCAATAGAATTGATGCAGCGCATCGTTGATCAGACGTTTCTCATCCAATAGAATACCTACCCGCAGCATAAAGTATGCCGCCATGAATAAGGTGTCCGCCCAAGCCTGTTCAGGGAAATCGTTTTTGGACGAAACCGTATGCTGCAGCACGCGGTCCCCGAACCGCAGGGCATGGTTCTCCAGATAATCGATCTTGCTCATGATCAGGTCCAGGTACTTCTGGTCCTTCGTGTGCGCATACAGCGTGAGCAGCATGTGACCCATCGCGCATGTATTCACGGTCCATACCGGCAGTCCGACCTCGATATACTCATCACAGAAGGCCTTCATCCGCTCGATGTATGATTCTTCACCCGTTGCTTCATAAGCGCGGCTAATCCCATAATAGGCAACCCCGCACGGCCAATCCCAGGTCAGATCCATATTCAGTGTATAATCGACTACCCGCCCGATCGTCTGCTTCAGTTCCTTCGTATCCGCTTGCAGTTTCAACCTCGTTCCCTCCTGCACGTTGTCTTGATTCTCGTCGTCGCTCCATGTGATCTCCAAGTGCCCGTCTCCCCAATCTGCTTCTCACCAATCTGCCTATAGAGCTGATAGAGCGTCTAAAGCCCCCGCTGCAGCAGGGGCTCCGGACGAATGACGATTATTGAATGATATGTCCTGCGTCATAAGCCGCCTTCTTCTCATCCAGGATCTCTTGGTATCCTGCATCGAGGAAGGTTTGCTTCGCTTGCTCATACTTCTGATCGAATTGCTCCGGCGAAGACATGACGATATCCAGATACAACTCTTGGAAGAGGTTGTTCAGATCCGCTTTGTACTTCGCCACGGATTCGATCGGAACGGTGAACAGCGGGTCCGGGTAGTAGTATTCGATAACCTCGTCTCTGTACCTCATCATATCTTCGACGATGTACTCATATCCCGGCGGCGACCAGAAGCTCTTGAGCACCTTCTTCGTCTCCTCTTCCGAACCATAGGTCGGAGCTTCGATGACCAGGCACCAGTAGTCCTTGTTGTTGTTCGGCGACAACTTCGCTTCGCCGTCGTAGCTGTCATTCTTCACAGGAATGCCTTCTTCATTAAGCGTATAGGTTTCGCCTTCCGGGCCGTTCTGCAAGTAGAACAGGTTATCCGGCTGAATCATCCACTCTAGATACAGCCATACGGCGATGCGCTCGAGATCGGAGGATTCATGGTTGATTCCCATGATCATACCGAACGGCCAGTCGAGACGTCCTTGCGGTACGCCGCCCTCAGGCACTCCGGAGTAAGGAGGCAGCACTGCAAACTCTGCTTCCGGATTGTTCTTCAGCGTAGCTTCGAAGATATCCGTGTTGCTTGTGATGTACTCCCCATACGTACCCGTTCTTCCTGCGACGAACTCTGCCTTCACCTTGTTGTGGTCATCGCGCAGATAGAACTCTTGGTCGATGAGGCCGTTGTTATACTGATAGTTCAAGTTGCGCAGCCATTTCTCCGTTGCTTCCGTTGTGAAGTCTGCTACGGACAGGTCCGTATACAGGGCATGCTTCTCCGGATCTACCGGCCACTCGCGGAATGCGTAGCTGTAGTTGAACACGTCTTTCTGCAGCGAACCGCCCGCAACACCCAAACCTGCTTCCTTCCACTTCTCCAACATCTCATTGAACTTCTCCAGAGATGTCAGATCTTCAACCTTCATACCGACGGCTTCCACCCAATCTTTGCGGATGATGCCGACCCAGTTGCTGACGTTCGGACGCTCCGCAAAGAAGAAGACATGTTGTCCTTCAACTTCACCGTATTTGAGGATCGTATCCTTCATCTTCTCCCAGTATGTCGGAGCATAATGCGCGATCTCATCGAGATCCAGCGGCTGCATGACTTCCTCGCTGTAGTACGCCAGTGCTTGCGGCATATCATAGTGGAAGATGATATCCGGCGCCTTGCGCGCAGCAAGCAGCTGTTGGAAGTCCTGTACTTCTGTGGAGCGGCCGATCGGTACAAACTTGACATCTACGTTGTACTTCTCGCCGAACTCCTGCTGGATCCAGCGGGTATAGTAGTTGTCCGCTACGTTCCAGCCTTCGAAGGCACGGTCATACACAGGGATCTCCAGTGTTACCCGCTCAGGGAACCCGTTGCGGTAATCCACCTCTTCACCTGCGTTATTGTTCGTGCTCGTCGAAGGAGTGTTCGCATTCGAATTACTATTCGACGGCGAATCATTCTTGCCCGAGCACCCTGCCAGCAATCCCAGCAGCAGGACTGCAATGGCCAATAGTGAGAATGCCCTCTTCTTACTCAGTGAACTCATATCCTTTCCCCCTTAATTGATGTTGATATATATGAAGGAAAAATTGCTTACTCCTTAATCGCACCAAGCATAACGCCTTGTACAAAGTACTTCTGAATGAAAGGATATACACAAAGGATCGGCAAGGTTGCAAACACAACCACGGACGCCTTCAACACTTCAGGATTGCTTAAGTTGACGTTGGTCATCTCAAGCTGGAAACTCTCGCTCGCTTGTACGACCAAATAGTACAGTTTGAGCTGCAATGGGCGCAGCGATGTTTCGTGTTTGATGTAGAACAAGGCGTCTTGATACAGGTTCCATCTGCCGACCGCATAGAACAGGGACAGGGTAGCGATGATCGGCTTGGAAAGCGGCAGCACGATCGTCGTCAAGATTCGAAAATGCCCTGCTCCGTCGATCCTCGCAGCTTCCTCCAGACTATCCGGGATATTGCTCCTAATCGATGTTCTCATGATCAGAAGGTTAAAGGCGCTGAATGCCCCCGGCAAGATGAGCGACCATAACGTATCCAGCAAGCCTAAGTTGCTTACATTGAGATAATCGGGAATCATCCCGGCGTGGAAGATCAGCGTAAACATGAAGAGGTAGCTGAAGAAGGTGCCGCCTCGCAAATTTCGCCGTGAAAGCGGATACGCTGCACAGGTCGTGATGATCATCCCTAGTACGGTGAATGCTGTGGTTACGATTACGGACACATACAAGGACCGGACGATGCTGGCATCTGCCAGGATCTTATGATAGGCCTCCAGAGTGAATCCCTTCGGCCAAAGGAACACTTTGTTCGCGATGACATAAGCATCCGTACTTAATGACTTCGCGACCACATGGACGAATGGCAACAAACAGAGAAGTGATGCGATAGCTATTGTCGTGTAGATTGCTGCATCCACTGCACCAAAACGTCTGACGCGTTTTACAGCTTTGCTGCTTCCGGAACCTTGCATGGTTCACCTCCTCCCTATAGCAAGCCGTCTTCGCCCAGCCGCTTAGCGATCCGGTCAGCTATGATGATAAGCACAAGTCCTACCAAAGACTGGAATAATCCAATCGCGGTGGCACGGCTGAAGTTACCGCTCTCGATCCCCCAGCGGTAGACAAGTACTGGAATCGTCGTTGTGAATTCCGTGGTAGCCCGGTTCTGCAGAGACCAGATTCGTTCGAAGGAACCTTCCATGATTCTGCCGAGATTTAGAATCAACAAGGTGACGATCGTCGGCCGAATCCCTGGAAGAGTAATATGCCACATCTTTCTCCATCTGTTCGCACCGTCTACCGTCGCAGCCTCGTACAGCTCCGGGTTGACCCCGCTCATCGCAGCGAGATAGATGATGGTGCCCCAACCCATGCTCTGCCAGACTCCGATGGCGAGATAACTGGCGAGCCAGTGGTAATCTTCCTGTAGGAATGGTACGCGATTACCGCCTAATAACTCTATGAGATTATTGACTAGACCGTTGCCCAAACCGAGCAGCTGATAAGCCAGCGCACCGATGATAACCCAGGACAGGAAGTGCGGCAAGTACAGAAGCGTCTGATTGATCCGCTTGAAGGTTACGTGTTTGATCTCATTCAGCAGCAACGCCAAGAAGATCGGTGCAGTAAAGCTGAATATCAGGTCAAGCGAATTCAACAGCAGCGTGTTGCGCAACGCCTTGAGGAAATCCCGGTGAGAGAATACCTCCCTGAAAACCTCAAAACCTACCCACTCACTGGCCCAGAACCCTCTGGCGATCTTATAATCCTTAAATGCAACGACAAGTCCCGTTAATGGTAAGTATTTGAATGTTAAAGCGAACGCCAACGGAAGAATGAGCAAGACATATAACTGCCAATTCTGTTTCAAATAATTGATGAGTTGCTTCCGATCCTGCTGTTTCATCTTGCGAGCTAATTCTTTGTCGGATTTGCTTGCAACATTGATCGAAGCGCTTTCAACTTTCATTGTCTCACCTCCTGCTGCAGAAGCGTTCTGATCCGTCGATCGTCAGGAAGGTGTGTTGGTCTGACGTTCTCCGAAATCGCTTTCATCATAACCCGACGCCGCCGCAGACGTAAAGAGTAGGGTTTGATACTGGGCGTCATTTTTGATCAAAGCGCTTACATATCGCTGCTTTCACGCCGCGTTGTGATCAAAAATGATCATGATGAGCAATATTGACCATTATAAGACCAGCATCCCCAGCAGGGATCTTAACATCCTTCAAAAATAACAGGGTCTTCTGTTCAGCATAGGAACAGAAGACCCCGTCTAACATGTCGTTTGAAGGATCAGATTTCATGCTGCGGTGTCAATTTTAAAGAGCGATAGTTGCTTGGCGACATCCCTTCGAATTTGCGGAAATAGCGGTTAAAACTCTGCACATTATGATAACCGACCTTCTCGGCAATCTGCGAGATCGTCAGTTCCGTATCGAGGAGGAGCTCCTTCGCTTTGTCGATGCGCAGCTGGTTTAGGCAGTCGATCAAACTCTTGCCCGTTGTTTCGGAAACGATCTTGCGCATATAGGAGTAGCTGATGCCGATCTCCTTAGCCATATCTTCAAAAATGATGTCCTGATGGTAATGATCCTCAAGATATTTGATGATCCGGTCGCTGTGATTGCTCTTCTGCTGATGGCTGTCCAGCTGTTTGATGATCTGACGGTAAAATTCCCGCAGATACTCCTCGATCTCCTCGATCGTATCGAAGGAGGCCAAGGTCGAATAGACATTGCTGCGCCCCGCGAAGAGGCGGGCGATATTGGTATTCTCCCGCAGGTGTTTGATCGTTACGCCCGCCAGCTGGTTATAGATGAACAAAATGTTGTCATAGGAGATGTATTCTACGGAGAGAATCTCCTTTCGAATCTCCTCCAGTTCCTTGTAGATGCTGTCAAGATCCCTTGAGTCGAGATAATTCAAGATCCGCCGCTCGCTGTTGGCCGGGTAGATGTACTTGTGGCTGCCTTCGGCCTCTTCCCGCCAGAAGGTGATGCAGCCGCCGCCCTTAATCATGCGCAGTTTGATCAGCTCCATCGCTTCCGCGAGCAGGTCCGGGATCGTGCTGCAGTTCTCCGTATAGTCGCTGATGCTGATCGTTACCGTATGCGCAAACAACTCCTGCCCCTTATCCCTGATCCTCAGGAATAACGCTTCGAGGGTATCGTGGATGGATTCCTCGCTCAGTCGTTCCCCGTTCATCACGAAGGCAAAATAGCCGTCCCCCATATAGACGACTTGCAGGCGCATGTCATCGGGAAACTGTTCATGGCACCACTGCATGAACAGGTAGCGATTGTAGCTGCGCGTCTCCCGGTTGTTCTTCTTCACATAGTCCCGATAGCGGTCGATGGAAAGCACCGCCAAACGGAAGATCGTCTCCGGGAAGATCTCCGAAATCGACTCCGCTGGTTCCCCTCGCAGTAATCGCTGTACGGCGAGATTGCGCGCATCCTGCTCACGTTTCTCCAGAAGCTTCTGAAGCGCTGCCTCTTCTTCCTGCATGCGTTTGAAAGCATCGTCCAAGAAGGCGAGCTCATTCCGCTTCTGCAAGGCTTCGAGTTTCGGATTGGAGCGCACCGCCTGCACCAGCCGGCGCACGGGAGTCGACAGCCATCTCGCCAGCAAGACGGTGGCGATGGCCGCGATGATCAACGTGATGATCATCATCATCGTCAGATTGCGCTCGATCTGATTCGTCTTGGTCATCAGATCATCCATCGAGAAGAGTTTAACGAATATCCACTCCTTGTGCGGCGTGGAGGTCCAGGTGACGAGCATGCGCTCCCCGTCCAATTCTTCGAACAGATAGCCTTCAAGCTGCGAGCCGGTCATGATCCGCTGCACCAAGGGCCAGTCCGATGCATCTGCCAGCAGCAGACTCTTGTCATTATGCGAGACGACTTGACCATCGGCATTCAACAGAAAATATTGCTGTTCGGCTGGATTGGAAGACCTCAGGTAATCGCTGATCTGGCTTTCAAGCAGATTGACGACGATCGCCCCGTTGGTCGTGGTGGTTAATTTGCTCAGCGGCAGAGCATAGGTCAGCACCGTCACACCGCTGTTCAATTCCCGCGGATACCAGATCCCGACGATACCCTGACTTGCTTCGAACTGCTCATCCAGCCAATCGATGGGTTCGTAGGAGGATAATCTCGTAATTCCCTTATCCGTAGAGATCACATAATCCGAGCCGAATTGATAGAAAAAGGCGGAATAGACCCCGTCCACACGGTGGTTGAGATTCACCAGCTCCTTCAACAGGGACAACCCGTAATTGACATTGTTGTAGTTGGCATTGATATCATCATAGGTTTCCATGAATCGGATCTGATTGAATATCGTAGATGAAGACAGCCTCACCGCATCACTGGCGAGGTTCGCGATCGAATTCTCGAAGAGATGGCGATTTGCGATCAGTCCGGCTAAGGAAGTCTCCGCGATCATCTCCTCGGAATTCGCCAAGAACTTGGATCCGCTGTAGGAAGTCAGAACCGTCGTCGGTATCACCATGACGCAGAACATGATGATGACCAGTTGCAGCATCATCGGGATCCGTCTCATAAGCCCCCTCCTCATCCCTATAAACCGAACACCCGCACACTCACCTGTCCGACTCCAACTCCGGTTCCCTACAGCTTCCCGCTCAGCTCCATCAAAGAGCGGATCATATGCTCCGCGAGATTCGGGATATCCTCGATCTGTCCCTCGCCGATCCGGCGGTTGAAACGAACATCTGCGGAGACGGAATAATAGTCGGGCTTCTCAGAGGCTGTATCGTATGGATACAGGATGACCTGGCGGATAGGAAGCTCCGGCAGCCAGATATTAATCAGGATCACCTCAGCTTCCTTGCATCGCTTAAGGTCCCGCACCTTATAACGGAAACGAATGACCAGCGAACACAGCTCCGACGGGTCTCCCTCCTCCAAGATCTCCGCCGCCAGATCTGCAACAGAGGAGTACAGCCGCACCTCAGCCGTCGGCTCCTCGTGGCCGGCAAGTGCGAACTGCAAAGTGAACTGCCTGGACATCACCGCCATATCCAGGATATCCTCGCGATTGGTGATCGTGATGACAGCTTCTTGGTTGTCAAGATCATAAAGGTAATTTTCAAAAGCAACCTTCAAATTCTCATAAACCGTTGGGTGGAACATCTTCTACTCCCTTTTCTGCTCCCCGGCATGTGGTGACTACGCCATACGATAGGACACTTGGAACGTGCAGGATTCTTGTACAACAACTCCCCCACTGCGATCAAAGCCCCTTCATTCGCATCTGTTACCTTCATTATATCATGAGAGTATCGCAAGAAATGATAAGAAAGCCGAGAAAAACCGCAATTCATATACATAACTTGATGTTACAATGGACGTAAAGAGATCATGAAGTTGAGTAAAGGAGGATCACCGCGGATGAATGCTTCATCTCACGCGGCGCCTTCATCCTTATGTACACAGGATGAATTAGATAAAAAGTTGGACTCCGTAATTAACGGAGTCCAATTAAGACGATTTTATATTACTGCGGTCTGCAGGACAAGGGAGCAGACCAGCTTCCTGATCAGATCAGTGTCGTCTGCTTCCCTTATCGATTATCGACTTTCTCCGGATACAGATCATGGTTCATCAAGCGGTATTCCGCCATCTGCGCATACTTCGTGCCGGGGCGTCCATAGTTGCAGTACGGATCGATCGAAATGCCGCCGCGCGGCGTGAACTTGCCCCACACCTCGATATACTTCGGGTCCATTACCCGAATCAAATCGTTCATGATGATGTTCACGCAATCCTCATGGAAATCCCCGTGATTGCGGAAACTGAATAAGTACAGCTTCAGCGACTTGCTCTCGACCATCTTCACATCCGGAATATACGAGATGTAGATCGTCGCAAAATCCGGCTGCCCCGTAATCGGGCACAGGCTCGTGAACTCCGGACAGTTGAACTTCACGAAGTAATCACGTCCTGGATGCTTGTTTTCAAATGTTTCTAACAATTCTGGCGAATAATCGTAGACATACTTGGTCTTCTTGTTGCCGAGCAGCGAGATGTCCTTCAGTTCTTCCGCCGATCGGCCGGCTTTCCGAGGCTGTTCACTCATCTTTTGGATCCCTTCCTCATCTATATTCCTCTTCGATAATCATGTACATACCTTATCATATGTTCACGTATTTTTCACTAACCTGCAGTACAGTTGCGATGCACATAGAACGGCATGGCAGCTGGTCTGCAAGATAACTGGAATATAACAAGGAAAGAAACCGGGAATGAACACCATCCGGCCGTCAAGCCGGCCTGCGATTCTCAAGTGATTCTTATGCGATTGAGCCAATCAGTCCTTCGATTCTCCCGCGGTTTCCGCCCCGTAAGCCTGGACCAACTCTCCGCGCCTGTACCGATTCGGCGAGATGCCCACCGTCTTCTTGAATACCGTGCTAAAATAATGCTGCGTCTCGTAGCCAAGCTGCTCAGCGATCTCCATGATCGTCAGATCGGTGGTATTGAGCAGCTCTACTGCCCGCTTCATGCGGAGCTCTGTTACCAGCTGGCTGAACGTGACCCCGAGCTCCTGCTTTAACATGCGGCTCAGATACACGGGATTGACATTGAGTTCTTCAGCAATCTGCTCCAGCGTTAATCCGCGTTCGGTATAGCCTTCGCTGATCCGCAGCCTTGCCCGCTGCACCACCGGCGATAGGGAGGCGCGGCGGTACACCGCCTGCCGCGCTTCTCGATAGGTCTGGGGAATGTCCGACAATCGGCCCGCGAGAGGTTTGAAGACGTGCGAGACCGACAGTTTCAGATACCGCATGATCGACTCAGCGATCTTCGACAGCAGTTCCTCCGAACAAGATCCCCAGATCATCACGGCGATGAGACCCCCGCCGTCGCGGAACAGCACATGCTGCCGGTCCTCCAGCCATTCCTTCACGATGTTCTCCACGGCGAAGGCATACAGCTGACGGTCCCTCTCCCGGATCAGCGTCCGTTCCACCGCAGGATCCGACCAGCGGATCACTCCCAGCCAATCGGGACAGGCCGGCGGCAGCTGCAGGAATTCCAACTGCTCCAACACCTCGCCGTCGCTCATCCTGCCTTCGATCCACTCCAGACAGAACCGCTCCCGCAAGAGCGGATAGCTGCGTTCGATCTGCCGTGAGGCCATCAGCAGATGTTCCCGCTCCCGCCGGTCATTCTCCAAGCTCATCTTAACGTCATGAAGCACTTTCTGCAGCTGCTCCGGATTCGCCGGCTTCAATAGATATTCATCAACATTCAGACGAATGGCCTCCTGCGCATACTGGAATTCATCATGCCCGGTAATGATGATCAGCCTGCAGGACGGCAGCTGCTTCCGCACATGCTTCATCAAGGTGATACCGTCCATGATCGGCATATTCAGATCCACAAGCATCACATCGACCTGATGCTGCAGCGCCAATTCCAGCGCTTCCTCCCCGTCTTCTGCTTCCGCGGCGACTTCCATCCCGAGGGCATGCCAATCCACCGCCGAGCGAATCCCCTCGCGGATGATCGGCTCATCATCCGCGATCAGCACCTTCCAACGCGCTTCCAAGCGTTCTTTCTCCATGAGATCCCGCGTCATGCGCACCACCTCCGCGTCTGCCGTGATCGACTATGGGATGCATGATCGTCACAACCGTCCCTCTTCCCGGCTCACTCTCGATTCTGACGCCGTAACGGTCACCGAAGGAGAGCTTCAGCCTCGCCTGCACATTCACGATGCCATAACCGGAACTTCCCGCAGAGCTTCCCGGCTGATGTTCCGTGCTTCGCTCGAGCAGATCCCTAAGCTCTGCCAGCTTCTCCGCGGGGATCCCGATGCCGTCATCCTCCACCGTCAGCAGCAGCACCTGCTCTTCGACGGCCGTTCGGATCCGGATATTCCCCGGACCCCGCCGCTGTTTCAATCCATGGTAGATGGCATTCTCCACGATGGGCTGCAGCAGGACCTTCAGCACCTCAAGGTGCGCGGTATCCGGAGCGGCCTCGATCGTGTAATTCAACTTGTCGCGGTACCTCGTCTTCTGGATCTTCAGATAGCTGCGGATATGCTCGATCTCATCCAGCAGAGGGATCATCTCCTGCCCCTTGCTCAAGCCGATGCGGAACAACCTGGACAGAGACTCCACAACCTCAGCCACATCATCTGCTCCTTTGCTTCTCGCCAGCCAATGGATCGTATCTAAGGTATTGTACAGAAAATGCGGCTTGATATGAGCCTGCAAACTCTTCAGTTCCGCTTCCCGCTTCTGCCTCTCCTGCAGTTCCGTCAACTCCAGCAGCTTGCGCAGCTGCACCAGCATCTTGTTGAAACTCATGCCGAGCTTGCCCAGTTCATCCTGCCGGCGGCTCGTATGGCGCACCGTCAGATCCCCTTCCTCAGCTTTCTGCATAAAGGATTGCAGCTGTTGGATCGGCCGCGAGATGGAGTGTGAGACGTAGAGAGAAGCGGTGATACCCATCATGCAGATCAAGAACACGAAGCTGACTACGTAGAACTGAATCTGCCGTACTGCTGCCGCGGATTCATGGGTCGGGAAGACCCCCACCGTCGTCCAGTTGGTAAAAGAAGACGTGAGATAGATCAGCTGCAGGGACCTGCCGTTCACTTCCTTGGACAGGGTCCCCGATGACTGATCTCCCAGCCATTCTATGGGGATCCGCTCGATGATCGGATTCGTGGGCGCATAGATATTGTCCCCGTCCTGATCCACTACCATCAGGTAACCGGTCTTGCCGAGGCGGACATCCTTCGCCGTCTCTGCGATCACCCGCAGTTTCAGATCGACGAGTACAACGCCCTGCACTTGCTGGGTGTCCGGCTCCAAGATAGCGCGAACGACGGAGACCACCTCATCGGGTTTGTAATTCGTATGCGTCGTCACATTACGTGCGCCGGGATGACCGACAATGGTGAAGATCCCTCGGCTCTCCACTGCCTGCTTGTACCATGTTTCTTCAGTAAGCGGTGCATCGATGCGAGCATACATATCGTTGCTCAAATAGCGCCCCTGCCGGTCCGCTACCAGGATTCCGGCGACTTCGGGATATAACGTGGTGAACCCTTGCAAGAAACGTGAAACCGTATACAACTCTTCCGAGTTCAGCGGTTCTTCATCCTCGGCCAGAAACTTCCGAACCAGCGGATCGAAGGAGATAAAATACGTCAGATTCTGCATATTGCTTACGACATGTTCAAGGGTACTGTTTACTTTACCGATGATCTGCAGCGTATGTTCATTCACCTGCTCCTCGATGATGCGCGTCACCGTATAGCTGACCAGCACTCCCAGCAGCAGAGAAGGGATGATCGCGATCAGCATGAAGTTCAGGATCAGCTTGTAGCGGATCGGCAGATTATTCATCTCCCATGACCAAGCGCCCCTCATCGCACCTCACCGCCGTCCCGCACGCCTTGAGGTCTAGCGCGCATAGTAGTCCTCCACGTTCTCCCGCGTGACGACGGTTACTCCCGTATCCACGTTCGGCGGCAGCAGACGCTGATTCCCCCCGTCGCTTGTCTGGGGCTGAACAAGGCCGTGGTGGAGATGGAAGAGGAATTGCAGGGACCAGTACCCCATATTCCAAGTTCCCTGGGCCAGTGTCGCCGATATAACCCCTTCCTGGATCATATCCAAGGTCCCCTTATCCGTATCGAAGCTGATGATCTTCACGTCACCCACGCGCCCGCGTTCGATGACCGCTTCCGCGACGCCGACTCCTCCCACCGCCTCGGTGATAAAGATGCCGCGCAGGTCTGGATAGTTATCCATTGCCTCCTGCGCCATCTGCCGGGATACGACAACATCGCCCTTGCCGTCCTTCACGGCCACGATCCTCATGCGGGAATATTCCATGCGGATCGTATCCTCGAAGCCCTTCACCCGCTCTTGGTGGTTCAGTTGATTCGGCAGCGTGATAATCGCCACCTGCCCTTCCCCATCCAGCAGCTTAGCGAACTCATGCGCCGCTGTGACACCAGCATTGTAATTATTCGTGCCGAGGAAGGAATAGGCCTTGCTCCCGTCCGCGCCGGAATCGAACAGGACGATCGGGATGCCGGCGTCAACGGCTTTGTTGATGGACACATTGAGCGCCTCCGGATCCATCGCCGTCAGGGCGATGCCGGCGGGTTTGCGGGCGATGACCTGCTCGAGGACGGTCATCTGTTCGTGGACGTCATACTGGGTTGACCCGCGATAATCGACGGAGACATTGAGCGCTTCGGCAGCATCCTCGAATCCTTTGAGCACAGGGCGCCAGTAGTCGATCCCCGCCTGGAAGGTCACCATCACGTACTCCTCCCCGGGTTCTCCTTTCAGTCCTTTATCGACTTCATCCCAGGAATCCAGATACGTCGGACGGAAATAGACGGCAACGATCACGAGGAAGATCAACACGAACAATCCATACAGCAGCACCAGCTTTTTCACCCAGACCCCTCCCCTTTGCAAGACTTGCACGAAGATCGCCTGATTCGTTTAACTTGCTGCTTCGAGTCTAACCCTTCAGGCTGACCTCCGGAATCCTGTAACCTTATTGTAACTTGCCGGTGAGGTTTGGCAATCCCAGGTGACATTCGCCGGTGATTGTTGCTGAACCTTTGCGGCCGGTTGCGGCCGCTGCGGTCATGGACACTTTGCCGGCAATCCTATTGGCTGCGATTCTTAATATAGAAATCGAAAGCCACCGCCAGCAGCAGCACCAGTCCCTTAATCGCTTGCTGCCAATCGATGCTGACGCCGATCAGCGACATACCGTTGTTCATCACACCCATGACGAGGCCGCCGATGATCGCACCGATCACCGTCCCCACACCGCCGGTTGCAGATGCCCCGCCGATGAAACAGGCCGCGATGGCATCCAGCTCGAACAGCGTCCCCGCCTTCGGCGTCGCCGCACTCAACCGCGAGGCGAAGATCAGACCGGCAAGGGCAGAGAGCACGCCCATATTGACGAAGACATAGAACGTGACGCGCTTCGTCTTGACGCCGGACAAGGCAGCCGCCTTCGAGTTGCCTCCCGTTGCATAGATGTGCCGTCCAATCACCGTGCGCTGCGTGATGAAAGTATAAGCTGCGATGAGCACCGTCAAGATGATGAGAAGATTCGGTATCCCCTCATACCGGGCGAGGATCCACAGGAAACCATTCAACACCAGCACGAGGAACACGAGTTTGAGGATGAACCATGCGGCAGGAGCAGTCTCCATCCGGTATTGCTGTCTTGTCCGCCGCAGTCTCAGTTCATTCCAGATCAAGACCGCCGAGAGAAGCAAGCCGATCGCCATCGTCGTCAGATGGATGCCCGTTGCATAACCGCTGAGCCAGTCCGGTATGAAGCCTGAGCTGATCCCCAAGAATGCATTGGGCAAAGAGGCGATCGATTGTCCCTTGAGGATGACCATCGTTAATCCGCGAAACAGCAGCATCCCTGCCAAGGTAACGATAAAGGACGGGATGCCGACATAGGCGATCCAGAAGCCTTGCCAAGCACCGATCAGCGCCCCTAGCAGCAGGCTGATCAGGATGGTTAACCAGACGGGAACCTGCATATGCACCATTAGAATCGCCGCTGTTGCTCCGATCACCGCTGCGACCGACCCGACGGATAAGTCGATATGTCCTGTGATGATGACAAGCACCATGCCGATCGCCAGTACTAAGATATAGCTGTTCTGCAAGATCAGATTGGTGATGTTCAGCGGCTGCATCAAGATTCCGCCCGTTAAGATCTGGAACAACAGCATGATCATGACCAGCGCGATGATCATGCCGTATTGCCGGATATTCGCTTTAAACAACCTTCCCAGTATCGCCACGCTTACCGCCCCCCGACATCGTCATATATTTCATCAATGTCTCTTGATCCGCTTCCTCCCGTTTGAGCTCTCCCGTAATCCGGCCCTCGCACATCGCATAGATGCGGTCGCAGATGCCGAGGAGCTCCGGCAGTTCGGAGGAGATCACCAGGATGCCCTTGCCTTCATCGGCCAGGCTCTGGATGATCGTATAGATCTCATATTTTGCCCCGACATCGATCCCGCGTGTTGGTTCATCAAGGATGAGCACATCGGGTTCAGCGAAGATCCATTTGCTGAGCACGACTTTCTGCTGATTGCCGCCGCTGAGATTGCCCGTCCGCTGGTGGATGCTCGGCGTCTTGATCTGCAGCCGGTTGCGGAATTCCTCCGCCCGCTGCACCTCGATATGGTCTTGAATCACCTGGTACCGCGAGATACGGTTCAGACTCGCTAACGTGATATTATGCTTGATGTCATCGATCAGGATGAGACCGTAGGTTTTCCGGTCCTCCGTCACATAGGCAAGACCGTTAGCGATCGCCGCAGGGATATCCGGAATCTGAATCTCCTTGCCCTTCTTATAGATGCGGCCGCTGATCTTCTGGCCGTAGGACCTGCCGAATACACTCATCGCAAACTCCGTGCGCCCGGCCCCCATCAGTCCGGCGATGCCGACGATCTCACCCTCTCGGATGGTGATGTTCACGTTATGGATGATCTTCCGATCCGCCTGCAGCGGATGGTATACCTCCCAGTCCCGTACCTCGAAGAGCACGCCGCCGATCTTCGGCTTGCGCTCGGGATACCGATTGGTCAGATCCCGGCCGACCATCCCTTTGATGATCCGATCTTCGTTCACCTCATCCCGCCGCATATCCAAAGTCTCGATCGTCTGTCCATCGCGCAGGATCGTGATCGTATCGGCTGCCTGCATCACTTCGTTCAGCTTGTGCGAGATCAGGATCGACGAGATTCCCTGCCGCTTCAGTTCGGCCAGCAATTCCAGGAGATTCGCGCTGTCATCCTCATTCAGCGCCGCTGTCGGCTCGTCAAGGATGAGAAGCTCCACATCCTTCGCAAGCGCTCGAGCGATCTCGACAAGCTGCTGCTTGCCCACCCCGATATTCATGACCAGCGTGTCCGGGGATTCCTCGAGACCCACCCTTTCCATCAGGCGAATCGCTTCCCGCCTCGTCTCATGCCAATCGATGATGCCGCTCCTCCGGCGCTCATTGCCGAGGAAGATATTCTCCGCGATCGACAGATACGGGATGAGCGCCAACTCCTGGTGGATGATGACGATCCCCGATTGTTCACTATGTTTAATATCCTTAAATTCACATAACTTTCCCTTATAATAGATGTCCCCGCTGTACGTACCGTGCGGATAGACCCCGCTCAGCACCTTCATGAGCGTAGACTTGCCCGCCCCGTTCTCACCGACCAGCGCATGGATCTCGCCCGGCCTGACACGAAGGTTAACGTCGTTAAGGGCTTTGACTCCGGGAAAGGTCTTCGTGATGCTCCTCATCTCCAACAGATATTCGCTCATCGCTACCAGCCCCTCCGCTGTGTGATTCGGTGACGACGGCAGCAGTGAACGCTTAGGCTCACTGCCGCCGCGAGCGGTTTATTTCAATTGATCCAAAGTATAGTAGCCGCTTCCCACCAACACCGACTCATAGTTGGTAATATCTACTGATACAGGCTCCAGCAGATAAGATGGCACGACTTTCACGCCGTTGTGGTAGGTTTGCGTATCATTCACTTCGGCCTCCTCACCCTTAAGCAGCGCATCTGCCATCTCCACCGCCTTCTTCGCCAGCTCCCGCGTATCCTTAAATACCGTCTGGGTCTGTTCCCCGGCGATGATCGATTTGATCGATGCCAGCTCAGCGTCCTGTCCGGTGATCACAGGCAGGGGCTTCGCCTCCGTGCCGTAGCCGACCCCTTTCAGCGAAGCGATGACGCCGATGCTGATGCCGTCATATGGGGACAGCACCGCATCCACCCGCTCGGTCGTATAGTGGGCGCTCAGCAGATTGTCCATCCGCTTCTGGGCTTCCGCTCCATCCCAGCGGAGCGTCGCCACTTGGTCGAAGTTGGTCTGTCCGCTGCGCACGACGAGGGTGCCGTTATCGATATAAGGCTGCAGCACGCTCATAGCGCCGTCGAAGAAGAAGTACGCATTGTTGTCATCGGGCGAGCCGGCGAACAGTTCGATGTTATACGGTCCGCCGCCGTTTTTGAGCTGCAGTTTCTCCTCGATGTAAGACGCCTGCAACACCCCGACTTTAAAGTTATCAAAGGTCGCATAGTAGCTGACGTGCTCGCTGCCCCGAATCAAACGGTCATAGGCAATTACCGGGATATTCGCCGCTGCGGCTTTCTCCAGCACGTTGGTCAGCGACTCGCCGTCGATCGAAGCGATGACGAGCACGTCGACGCCCTTCGTGATCATGTTCTCGATCTGAGAGATCTGGTTTTCTACGATGTCTTCCGCATACTGCAGATCCGTCCGGTACCCCAAAGCCTCGAATTCCTTCACCATATTTTCCCCGTCCAGTACCCAACGCTCCGACGATTTCGTCGGCATCGCGATGCCGACAAACTTGCCGTCGCCGCCCGAGCTGCACGCAGCCAGCAGCATCATCATGGATAAGACCAGTACAACCATCCAACGCTTCATCCTCATAACTCCCCCTCAGATTAAAGTTGACGAACCGCCTCCCCTATGCTGACAGGTCTGCGGTTTGCTTCGAGTATAAGAGAGCGGCAGCCGGGGTGTCTTTACGATTAACGAACGTTTTTTATAAAAAACCAACTTCCCTGACTCTTCCAATCCCATCTCATGCCTAATCCAACTGATCCCGCGTATAATAACCGCTTTCAATCAAGACCTCTTCATAGTTAGCAATATCCACGGCGACGGGCTCGAGCAGATAGGAAGGCACGACTTTCACGCCGTTGTCGTAGGTCTCCGTATCGTTGACTTCCGCTTCTTCCCCGCTTAGCAGCGCATCCGCCATCTCCACCGCCTTCTTCGCAAGCACCCGCGTATCCTTGAACACGGTCATCGTCTGTTCCCCGGCGATGATCGACTTCACCGAAGCCAGATTGGCATCTTGTCCAGTGATCACAGGCAGGGGTTTCGCCTCCGTGCCGTAGCCGACTCCCTTCAGTGAGGAGAGGACGCCGATGGCGACGTCGTCATTCGGAGCCAGAACGGCATGCAGCGGTTCGTTCGCATAGAAGGCACTGAGCAGATTGTCCATTCGCTTCTGGGCTTCCGCTCCATCCCAGCGAAGCGTCGCCGCCTGATCGAAGTTGGTCTGCCCGCTGCGCACGACGAGGGTGCCGTTATCGATATAAGGCTGCAACACGCTCATCGCACCGTTGAAGAAGAAATAGGCATTGTTATCGTCGGGCGAGCCGGCGAACAGTTCGATGTTATACGGTCCGCCGCCCTTAGACAGCTGCAGCTTCTCCTCGATGTAAGACGCCTGCAGCATCCCTACTTTAAAGTTATCAAAGGTCGCATAGTAGCTGACATGCTCGCTGCCCCGAATCAGCCGGTCATAGGCGATCACCGGGATGTTCGCCGCCGCGGCTTTCTCCAACACATTCGTCAGCGACTCCCCGTCGATCGCAGAGATGACGAGCACATCGACGCCCTTCGTGATCATGTTCTCGATCTGAGAAATCTGCGTTTCCACGATATCTTCTGCATACTGCAGATCCGTCCGGTAACCCAGCGCCTTAAACTCCTTCACCATATTTTCCCCGTCCAATACCCAACGTTCCATTGACTTCGTGGGCATCGCGATGCCGACAAACTTGCCGTCGTCTCCCGAGCTGCATGCAGCCAGAAGCAATACCATGCATAGAACCAACACAACCATCCAACGTTTCATCCTCATAACTCCCCCTAGACTTAAAGTTGATGCACCGCTTCCCCTAAGCTGACAGGTCTGCGGTTTGCTCCGAGTGCAAAAGAGATCAGCTCCTAAACCCGCATGCTCTGCTCTCTTTTTGCATACTCCTAACTAATATATGGGGGAAAACTTCCGCTATTCGACTAACGATTCCTTTGATTGCTAACTTTCCGTAAGTGATAAATTATGTTATACTATTACCATTAAAGATGCTGTCGAGGTGAATAAGCATGAAAGCAGACGATGAATTTCACCTGTGTCCGAAGTTCGAAGCTGCCTTTGAACTGCTTGGGAAACGTTGGACTGGGCTCATCATCCGCGTGCTCATGGAAGGACCCAAACGGTTCAAAGATATCTCCCATGTCATTCCTAATATGAGCGACAAGATGCTGACAGAACGCTTCAAAGAACTGGAAGCGGAAGGCATCATCGTCCGCAAAGTGTATAATGAGATGCCCGTTCGGATCGAGTATGAACTTACGGAGAAGGGCAAGGCTTTGGAAGGCGTGATGAGGGAGTGTCAGAAGTGGGCAGATCAATTTATGGAAGCACCCTCGCGTTCCAAATAAGTTCAATGCAAGCCGCCGAGTTATTGTATATGATAACTGGGCGGTTTTTTGTTGCATGCAAATATCATTGACAGAACCACAACCTTCCAAGTATAATGCTATATAAAAGTAAGTAATAAATTTTTATTAAGTATTTTTTTGAGGAGGTTGTGTTGTCATGGCCAAAACCAAATGGAAGCTCGACGGCGTACATAGCAGCATTGACTTCTCTGTCAGACATATGATGATCACGAAAGTTAAGGGCACGTTCCTCACCTTCGATGCGGAGATCGTCGCCGATCCCGAGGATCTGACGACGGCGGAGATCAAATTCACCGTCGACCTCTCCAGCATCGATACGCGCAATGACGATCGTGACGCTCACCTGCGTTCGGCGGATTTCTTCGATGTGGAGAACCATCCGAATATGACCTTCAAGGCCACGAAGATCGTTAAAACCGGCGACAATGAATACGACGTAACCGGTGATTTGACGATTCGCGGCGTGACCAAACCGGAAACCTTCAAGGTTGTCTACGAAGGCGGCGGCAAGGATCCTTGGGGCAATGAGCGGATAGGATTCAGCGCCACGGGCAAGGTGAAGCGCACGGACTACGGTCTGGTCTGGAACTCCATCTTGGAGACCGGCGGCGTGCTGGTCGGTGAAGATGTGGACGTCTCGATTGAGATCGAAGCAACCAAAGCCGAATAACAAAGCACAGGCGGTTCTAACCATCAGTGGTTGAAACCGCCTGTGTTTTGTGTGTCGTTGATCGGCGATATTAAGCCTTCAACACGTCGTGATCGACATAACGCTCTCCATTCAATTCGCTGATGACGTTGATCGCAACCTTCGCTCCATCACCTGCGGTGATGATCGTATGCATGCTGACGCCTGCAGCCGTGCCCGCCGCCCATACGCCATCGATATTCGTGCGGCCGTCTGCATCCACATCGAAGACCGTCTTAATCCGCGGCTCCGTGCCCGGCTTCGTCTTCAGACCGCTTGCTTCTGCAATGTCCGTCAACATGCCGGTAGCGAGGATCACGTGCTTCGCTTCATAGGTTTGATCCTCCGTGATGACTTTGAGGCCTTGATCCCCTTGCTCGACTTTGGTAACCGTGCCTTGTACGATGGTCGCTCCGAACTTCTCCGCTTGTTTGATTCCCGTCTCCACCAGCTCCGGTCCCGCAGCTTCCATGACACCATAGTGATTCAAGATGAGCGCGCGTTTCGTCACGCCCTTATCATTGTCGATCACCAGCGTGCTCTTGCCGGCCTTCGCCGTGAAGATCGCTGCGCTGGCACCGGCTGGACCTGCTCCGATAATCACCACATCATACATCGCGTTCAACACTCCTTCTCCCTATTCTCTTTCATCCTTAACTCCAGACTGTCAACGCTGCATGTCCTTCCTGCAATTTGTTGCCAAGCTTGCTGGATTTATTGTCCTTTCCACGGACACGGCTTATAATTTACCCATACCAGCCACACTTGACAGCCATTCACTAGACATCATAGTGATCATAGACATTACAAACATGCATGTTGACTAAGTATACAGAACCATTATAAAGCGGTTACTTAATTAAAGTAAAGGATGTTTCATACGCTCTCAGCATTTATTAGCGCTGTCTAGTGACGGATTTAATATAACAGATGATAACGGACGTACAGCTGATTAACACGAATCCCGTGCAAATCTTACTCAGTGCATGATTCTGCGTCTTTATAGATTATTTTCAACAATTATTTTCATAGACTATTTTCATATTTTGATCATGCAGTTCTTTAAGGTTCTCTTTTTGCTGCGCAGGGCTTCACATTGTTTCATGAGAGGAGTTTGACGATGGGGATTACGATCAAGGATATCGCACGCATCTGCAACGTATCCGTCGGTACGGTGGATCGTGCTTTGAACAATCGACCGGGAATAAGTCCTAAGACGAAGGCCAGAATATTACAAGTAGCCAAGGAATATAACTACAGACCCGATTATGTCGCTCAGAGTCTGGCGCGGGGCAGGACGATGACGATCGGGCTGGTGCTCTTCGATCTCTATAACCGGTCCTTCGCGCAGTTGGCCAATGCGGTGGAAGCCAGCGCCCGCAAGCGCGGTTATTCCGTCGACCTCGTGCTGACAGACAAGGATCCGGCGATTGAGAAGGAGGTCTTAAACCGGCTCCATGCGCGCAAGTCCGACGGGATCATCCTCTTCCCGATCAATGAAGGCCCGGAATTCGAGGAATACCTGCAATCGCTGGGCACGCCGATCGTGACGATCTGCAACCGCCTGTCGGATCACTGGGACTATGTCGGCATCAACGACCGGCAAGCGATGAAAGAGGCGACACAGCACGTGCTGGCGCAAGGGTATGAACATCTTGTCTATATCTGCCCTCCCCTCGCATACCGCGGCGTCACGAATATCTATACACAGGAGGAACGTTATCAAGGATGCCTGGAAGCGCTGGCTGAAGTTCCGGAGGGCCGCAAGGTCAGCCTTGAGGTGATTGAGGACAAGGATTACGTGGAGGTATTGCGCCGCATGCCCCTTGAGGAGCAGAAGACGGCGATCATGTGTTCATGCGATGCCTATGCACTGGAAGTGATGCACTATGTGCAGTACGAACGCCAATTGCGCGTACCCGACGATGTGGGGATCATCGGTTTTGACAGCATTGACGTGCTCAAGTATATCCGGCCGGAACTCACCACCGTCGAATATAATGTCGAGCAGATGGGATGCGAGGCTGTCAATCTGCTGCTCGAGCGCATCGAATCCGCCGGCAGTCAGAAAGACGTCACCGTCAAGGAGCGAAAACAGCGGATCATCGATTACAAGATCATCCAAGGGAATTCCTTGTGATCTATTAAGCGCGGATCGGCATGGCAATCGGCGATTCGTTTGCCGTGCCTTTCTTGGTATCTTTTCTCGTGTTTGTGTTAGACCCATTCACAATGATTAATGCAAAGAATGATAAATTATCAAAATGCTAAATTATGCATTGACAACGCCTTCACCGACATGATAAGTTATCATCAACAAATATAACGTGTGCGCACACGATAAAGGAGTTTGAGGATTATGTCGAAGAATCGCCTGATACTGAATGCCGATATCGAACGCGGCAAGATCAGCAAGCATATCTATGGTCATTTCTCTGAACACCTTGGCCGTTGTATCTATGAAGGAATCTGGGTCGGCGAAGACTCTCCTATTCCGAATATCAACGGCATCCGCAAGGACGTGCTGGAAGCCCTGAAGCGCATCCAGATCCCTGTCCTGCGCTGGCCCGGCGGCTGCTTCGCCGATGAATACCATTGGAAAGACGGTGTAGGACCGCGCGATCAGCGCAAGATGATGGTCAATACCCACTGGGGCGGTGTCACCGAGAACAACCATTTCGGAACGCATGAGTTCATGATGCTCTGCGAGCTCCTGGAATGCGAACCGTACATCTGCGGCAACGTCGGCAGCGGCACCGTGCAAGAGATGTCGGAATGGGTCGAATACATGACCTTCGACGGCGACTCCCCGATGTCCAGATGGCGTGCGGAGAACGGCCGCAAGGAGCCTTGGAAGCTCAAGTACTTCGGCGTGGGCAACGAAAACTGGGGCTGCGGCGGCAACATGCGCGCGGAATATTATGCGGATGAGTATCGCCGTTATCAGACCTATGTACGCAACTACGGTTCCAACCGCATCTATCGCATCGCATGCGGACCGAACGTGGATGATTACCACTGGATGGAAGTGATGATGCGCCAAGCTGGAAACTTCATGGACGGCATCAGCCTGCACTACTACACAGTGCCCGGCGAATGGAGCAACAAGGGGTCTGCTACTCAGTTTGATGAGCAGGAATGGTTCACAACTTTGAAGAAGACCCTCTTCATGGATACGCTGATTCGCAACCACTCGGCGATCATGGATCGTTATGATCCGGAGAAACGCGTCGGCTTGATCGTCGATGAATGGGGAACTTGGTACGATGTCGAACCGGGTACGAATCCGGGCTTCCTGTATCAGCAGAACACCCTGCGCGATGCACTCGTAGCCGGCATCAACTTGAACATCTTCAACAACCACAATGACCGGGTACACATGGCGAACATTGCGCAAACGATCAACGTTCTGCAAGCGGTCATCCTGACGGAAGGGGAGAAGATGATCCTTACCCCGACCTACCACGTGTTCGATATGTACAAAGTGCATCAGGATGCAACGCGCATCGATGTGTACCTCGAGAGCGAAGAGTATGTGATGGAAGATGAGAAACTGCCGAAGCTGAGTGTATCCGCATCGAAGGACGCACAAGGCCGCATCAACATCACGCTCTGCAACCTCGACCATGAGAACGGCGCAGAGGTGCCGGTGGATCTTCACGGCATCAGCAGTGTGAAGAACGTGACCGGTACAGTCCTGACCGCCGATAAGATTCAGGCGCACAACACCTTCGAGGATCCTGAGGTGGTTAAACCTGTATCCTTCGAAGACTTCAAGCTGAACGAGCAAGGCCTGAACGTTTCTATGCCGGCCAAATCGGTCGTGCTGCTGACGATCGAAGCCTAAGTTCAGGCGCAGTCTTAGGAACATCGGCCTTTAGCATCGCGATTGCACATAGTTAAGACATCGTCTAAAGCCATGCACCTCGATTGCTCGAAGTTAGACATAGTCTCAGATTAAACCACCACTTTTTGCATATAGTTAAGCTAAACTTTGCAGGCTCCTCGGCTTGTACGAACAACGGAGATCGTGTACGAGAGAGGGGTCTGTCCTTTTTTATCCCAAACTTAGGGCAAAACCCTGTTCATACAGCGCGGATCTGCTTTGCTTGGTGTTATCGCTTTGCACTGTTTGGTGCTGCATTGCCTTCCTTGGTACTGCTTTGCATTGTTTGGTACTGCTTTGCATTGCTTGGTACTGTTTTGCATTGTTTGATGATTCTTTGCACTGCTCGATGTTGTCCGATGAGTCCGGTATGCTGTTGTTTTGTCCGAAATTTGGGATAAAATCCATGTAGAGATAGTCATGTTTGTTCTTGTCTATCGCGTTTTATACGAAATTTAGGATAAAACCACACGAGAAAGGCCCTGCCTTGCCCCGTTTTATACGAAATTTAGGATAAAAACAGCTTCTGCGAGACTTCACTTCCATGTTTTATCCTAAATTTAGGACAATAACCGAACATCGATCCCTTTCCGGGGGTCAAGTCCGAAATTGTGTGTAAAATCCTCGGCAGATGGTTCGTTAACCGAGACGCACCACTTTGTTACTTGCCTTAACTCTCTCTTTCCGCCAATGCTTGAACTCAGTCATGTCAAAATATATGTTGCCCATTGCCCATTTTTCGTCCTGTTCCATAAGCAATGCACCAATAAGACGATATACAGACTCACGATTAGGGAAAATACGAATCACACGCTCTCTGCGCCGAATTTCACTGTTTAAACGCTCCACGGCATTCGTTGTCCTAGTTTTGACGCGGTAAGGTGCTGGCAGCATAAGCACAGCAACAGCATCATCAAAGCCTTCATCCAGGATCTCCATAGCTTTTGGAGCATGGTCTTGAAAACGATCGATGGTTTGTTGCAATAACATCCGAGCTGCC